>NZ_SJOP01000099.1 GCF_004331415.1 Kosakonia quasisacchari | reverse complement strand
CCGGTTATTACTCTGCTGCACCGCGCTGGCCATTTCTCGCCCGCTGGCGCTGACCAGCTGGTACAGGCTGTCGTAGGCGTAGGTGTTTTCGGGAACGACTTCCTGATTGCGCCAGAAACGCGTCTCCTCGGCATCGTTAGTAATCACCAGCACGTTGCCCACCGGGTCGTATTCGTAGCGCAAATCCTGCAGCACTTTCGTGGCTGTCGTACGCTCAGTTTTAATGCCAACAAGACGCTGGGTTTCAGCTTCATAGCTGTACGTGGTCACCACA
>NZ_SJOP01000098.1 GCF_004331415.1 Kosakonia quasisacchari | reverse complement strand
ATTAACCACTTCAGCGTGGATAACCAGTCGGGTATCGACATTATTGGTCCGTTTCAGGGCGGCGGTGGAGGCTGCTGCTACAGCGTACCCGCCCGCTGGAGGTCGGGTATGACGGTGCGTATTGACTGGGAAAGTGGGGTGGGGGATACCGAAGGTTTCCCTGGATTTGGCGATGATGAAAAATATCTTGCTTGGGCTAAAAAAATGAAAGCTCAGAATCGTCAGCACAGCAAAATCGTCCCGGTACCCGACTATAACGGTCAGGATGTCTGCGGT
>NZ_SJOP01000097.1 GCF_004331415.1 Kosakonia quasisacchari | reverse complement strand
AAAGAACCTGCCTCTGCAGTGTCCACACAGATTGTCTGATGAAAAGTAAAAAGCAAGGCGTCTTGCGAGCGAGACTTCAGTGTCCCCTTCGTCTAGAGGCCCAGGACACCGCCCTTTCACGGCGGTAACAGGGGTTCGAATCCCCTAGGGGACGCCACGCGTTAACTGATGAGGTCAGACCTCCCAGTGGACGCCACTTGCTGGTTTGTGAGTGAAAGTCACCTGCCGTCATATCTCAAAACTGATTCCGTTGTGTGAACAGCGAGTCATGTTTGAGATA
>NZ_SJOP01000096.1 GCF_004331415.1 Kosakonia quasisacchari | reverse complement strand
GCGGGAATATCACTGAACATCAGGTCGCTGTTGAGGTGCCGGTCAACACGCTTAATCTTGTGCTTAACGCGTGCGGGGCCTGGCAGGTATCTGCCGATGCCGGTAAAAGAAAGCGAAGCACCACGCGTCAGGGCCACGGTCATATCGGGCAGGGCGTTTTTACGGTACTGATGAATGGAGTTCAGGGACTGGCTGAAAAATTTATGGCAAACTTGTGAAGCAGGCATGGAGGAGTGACCTTACTTTTTGGTGGAACACTAAGTAGATCACAACCTTCTATGCC
>NZ_SJOP01000095.1 GCF_004331415.1 Kosakonia quasisacchari | reverse complement strand
ATTTTAAGAAAGCTGTGTGAGTGGAAAAACGTACGGATCCTGGAAGCTGAATGCTGCGCAGATCATATCCATATGCTTGTGGAAATCCCGCCCAAAATGAGCGTATCCGGCTTTATGGGATATCTGAAAGGGAAAAGCAGTCTGATGCTTTACGAGCAGTTTGGGGATTTGAAATTCAAATACAGGAACAGGGAGTTCTGGTGTCGGGGATACTACGTCAATACGGTGGGTAAGAACACGGCGAAGATACAGGATTACATAAAGCACCAGCTTGAAGAGGATAAAATGGGT
>NZ_SJOP01000094.1 GCF_004331415.1 Kosakonia quasisacchari | reverse complement strand
ATTTTGAGAAAGCTGTGTGAGTGGAAAAACGTACGGATCCTGGAAGCTGAATGCTGCGCAGAGCATATCCATATGCTTGTGGAGATCCCGCCCAAAATGAGTGTATCCGGCTTTATGGGATATCTGAAAGGGAAAAGCAGTCTGATGCTTTACGAGCAGTTTGGGGATTTGAAATTCAAATACAGGAACAGGGAGTTCTGGTGTCGGGGATACTACGTCGATACGGTGGGTAAGAACACGGCGAAGATACAGGATTACATAAAGCACCAGCTTGAAGAGGAGAAAATGGGC
>NZ_SJOP01000093.1 GCF_004331415.1 Kosakonia quasisacchari | reverse complement strand
GACGCCATCAATCACACCCGATGGGCGATTAACCACTTCAGCGTGGATAACCAGTCGGGTATCGACATCATTGGTCCGTTTCAGGGCGGCGGCGGAGGATGCTGCTACAGCGTACCCGCCCGCTGGAGGCCGGGTATGACGGTACGAATTGACTGGGAAAGCGGGGAGGGGGGGGCAAAAGGCTTTCCCGGGTTTGCAGATACTAAAAAATACCTGGCATGGGAAAAAAAAATGAAAGCCCAGAATCGTCAGCACAGCAAAACCGTCCCGGTACCCGACTATAACGGCCAGGATGTCTGCGGC
>NZ_SJOP01000092.1 GCF_004331415.1 Kosakonia quasisacchari | reverse complement strand
TTTTATCAACACGCCGAATGCGACGCTGACCACCGGTAAACCGCAGTTTGACGCGGCGGGCAACCTCTCGGCACTCGAGGTGACCAAAGGCACCATCACCGTCGAAGGTCAGGGGCTGAATGCCAGCGGCAGCGACGCGCTGTCACTGATTTCCCGCGCCACTGAAGTTAATGCCGCCATCCATGCGAAGGATTTAACGGTCACCACCGGGGCGAACCGGGTGGATGCGAACGGGAAAGCGACCGCTATCACCGGCGAGGGCGCGCCACCGGTGGTGGCGGTGGATACCGGCGCACTCGGCGGCATGTATGCCAACCGTATTCACCTGGTTTCCACGGAAAAA
>NZ_SJOP01000091.1 GCF_004331415.1 Kosakonia quasisacchari | reverse complement strand
CTTTATCAACACGCCGAATGCGACACTGACCACCGGCAAACCACAGTTTGACGCGGCGGGCAACCTCTCGGCTCTCGAGGTGACAAAAGGCACCATCACCGTCGAAGGCCAGGGGCTGAATGCCAGCGGCAGCGACGCACTGTCACTGATTTCCCGCGCCACCGAAGTCAACGCTGCCATCCATGCGAAGGATTTAACGGTCACCACCGGGGCCAACCGGGTGGATGCCAGCGGTAAGGCGACCGCCATTGCGGGCGAGGGCGCGGCACCGGTAGTGGCGGTGGATACCGGCGCACTCGGCGGTATGTATGCCAACCGTATTCACCTGGTCTCCACGGAAAAG
>NZ_SJOP01000090.1 GCF_004331415.1 Kosakonia quasisacchari | reverse complement strand
GCTGACCGTCAGCCAGCTCCCCTTCAGCAGGCCCGCCACATCAAACGCCACGCGCTGGATATTGCCTTTCGCGTCGGTGGTGGTCAGGACATTCCCGGCGGCGTCCACCGTGCTGGTTGTGGTGTAGGTTTCACCCACCAGCAGGTCATTCCACGCCGAGGCATCCGCCCCCTGCCAGTCGGCCAGTACATCATCCGGCAGCAACTGGCGGGTGACGGAAAGCGGTACGCCGCTCAGGGAAACACGGCTCATCGAAAGCAGGCCTGCCGGGTCGTAATGGCTGACCAGTTGACCGGCGAGATTGTGGCTCTGTTCATCTGCGGAATGACCACCCCAGATAAACCGT
>NZ_SJOP01000009.1 GCF_004331415.1 Kosakonia quasisacchari | reverse complement strand
TTTACGGAAAACCCGGCCGATGTGGAGGCGCTGTTCACTGCCGGTGGTCAGCAGAAACAGCTGCTGCCGGGGCAGAACCTGCTGTGGACAGCGCGACAGGAACTGCAGAAAGTCACTCCAGTGATGCGCGGTGGCGAACCCGACGACAGCGAAAGTTACCGCTACGATGCCACCAGCCAGCGCATACTGAAAATCACATCACAACTGACCGGCAACAGCACGCAGACAAAACGGGTGATTTACCTGCCGGGTCTGGAACTGCGCAGCAGCAGCGCGGAAACTCTCCAGGTGATAACCGTCGGAGAAGCCGGTCGCGTCCAGGTACGGGTGCTGCACTGGGAAAGCGGTCAGCCCGCGGATATCAGTAACAATCAAATTCATTACAGCTACGACAACCTGACGGGCAGCAGCGCGCTGGAAGTGGACGGCAGCGGCGAACTTATCAGCCAGGAGGAGTATTACCCGTACGGCGGCACAGCACTGTTTGCGGCCCGCAGCCAGCTGGAGGCGGATTACAAAATCCTCCGTTATTCCGGCAAAGAGCAGGACGCCACGGGGCTCTATTACTACGGTTACCGCTATTATCAGCCGTGGGCGGGACGGTGGCTTTCCGCAGACCCGGCAGGTGCGGTGGATGGACTCAACCTGTTCAGGATGAACCGGAATAACCCGACATCGTATCATGATGAGAGCGGTAAGCTCCCCACGCTTTCCTGTTTTGGCCCCTCCGCCAAACAACGTTTTGAAAATATGCTCCAGGAGCACCTTGCAGGATTAAAATCCGCCGATATACCACAAATTATTCATATGATATGGATTGGAACAAAAAATATCTCCGATGAAAATATTAATTTAACCCGCGAAACTGCCAGTAAAAATCCGGATTATGAAACAAGGGTGATTTATGATAGTGGAATTAAAGGATATGAATCGGCAAGAGACCATTTAATTAACGCACTCTCTGGCAGCAACATTACAATAACCGATTTACACACTCTCCCGTCATTTCAAAAAATAAGCGAACATCCAGCATTCAAACATTATGAGAATACGGTCTCGCAAAAAAAATATGCGCAGGCGAGCGATCTGTTACGTCTATTCTTGCTTAAACATGAAGGAGGCATTTATAAGGATATTGATGATACACAACGGGATCCTTATGGAAAACTTTCTTTTCCGGCAGGGATCGGTACTAAACATGAGTATATTGCGTCCAAAAATGGTTCAAAAGAGAGTGCCGTGCCGAATACCCCAATAGCAGTAACAGCAATGCATCCTGTTATAAATAAGACGCTTGAACTTGCTGTTGAAAATTACCAAAGCGGAGAAACGAATGTATTAAAACTTGCTGGACCTGATGTCTTTACCAAAGCCCTCTATGAGCATATTCCCTTATTGTTGCCTGGATTTATGAATAACTGGGATAAAATCAAACAGAATATATTTAAGAATAAAAAACAACGATTAACCATCAATGAGTTACAATTGTTAAATGAAAAACGCGTTTCCATCCAACGAATGGGGCAATTTGTCGTAACTGGTTTTGATCATTCGTGGTCGAATTAACTGGAAGATTCCGGCGAAAAATTTCACTCTGGAACCTTTTGTAGCAAGCCTTATTCAACATATATAAAGCGGTAATGAGGCCATATCAGAATACCGATATGGCCTCTTCCTGGTGTTGATAATTAATACAGACCCTGCGACGAAACGCTATAACTCACCTGCAGGTTTTTGAACTGCTGATAGTGTCTCAGGGCCAGTTTTTAGGTTTCACGCCCGAAGCCCGAGTTTTGGTAACAGCCAAATGCGCATGTGCCCGGTTGAGGTTTTGAGGTTGAACTGGCGAGCCTGATGGCCAAACGCGGTTTGTAACGGCTGCCACGCCACCCTTCGCAATACGACGACGCCTCAGGGCGTCGTTTTTTGTTCTGTATTAGCCAAAGCGGCAACCAGTTGTGCGCGGCGGCGTTCAAGGGTTGCGATTTGCGCCTCAATCGTCGCCAGCCGTTTACGCTGCAACGCGCGCGTTTGCGGGCACATTGTCGCCCCTTCTTCATTGCGCATACAGGCAGGAAAGGCGGCAATTTCAGCAATGCTAAAACCCGTCGCGATCAACTGTTGGATTTGCCTCACCTGCCCGAGCGCCTGCGGTGGAAAGTAGCGATAACCGTTGCAGGCACGCGTGCTGCACAGCAGACCGTGGCGATCATAATGGCGGATTGAACGCACGCTGATGCCCGTCTGTCGGGCAAGCTCGCCAATTGTCAACATCCTCTTCCTCCCGGTAAATGGCTTGACTCTGACACCAGTGTCAGGGTTGAGGATAGCTGTGTACATTCATCTGGAGGAACATTTTATGCTGTTATCCCCTGGCCGTTACCTGGCCATTTTGTTGTTCAGCTTTTCCGCCTCGCTGTTTGCCAGCGACAAGCAGTACACCGTGACCTCGGCGGACGGAGTGGTACTGGCGGTGCAAGAGTCCGGCTCGCTGCAAGGTAAACCAATTATCTTTATTCACGGGTTATTAGGCAGTCACCTTAATTGGGAAAAACAGCGTCAGGACCCGGCCTTACAACGTTTTCGGTTAATCAGTTTTGATTTGCGCGGCCATGGTCTGTCGGCAAAACCAACGCAGGCAGAGGCCTACCGCGAGGGAAGCCGCTGGGCGGAAGATGTCGCCGCCGTCATTGACGCAAGCCATGCAAAAAAACCGCTGCTGGTCGGCTGGTCGCTCGGCGGTGCGGTGATCAGTCATTATCTGGCAAACGTCGGGGAGAAGGCCCTTTCCGGCGCGCTGTATGTCGATGCCGTGGTGGAGTTAACGCCAGATCAGATCCCGGCGCATCCACACGTGTATAAGGCGATGACCTCGGCGGATTTAACCACCCACCTGGATGGCGAGCGCGAGTTTCTGCGGCTCTGTTTTTACCAGCAGCCTGACGAGGTAACCTTCGCGCGCCTGCAAGCCAATGCGGCGATGGCCTCCTGGGAGATGCAACGCGCCGTGCCGTCAATGCAGGTTGCGCTTGAGCAAGGGCTGGGAAAAGCGACAATCCCGGTACGCTTTATCTACGGCAAGCATGACCAACTGGTGAATCCGCAGGCGTCGCTGGCGCGTGCCAGAAGCGTGAATCCCCGGATTAGCGCGGTATGGTTTGACCATTCGGGGCATGCCCCATTCCTTGAAGAGCCCGCCCGTTTTAACCAGCAACTGGCAGATTTTGCGGATTCTCTGCCCTGAAACACAAAACGGGGCATCGCTGCCCCGTTTTACTGCGTTACTTCGACATATCGACGACGATCCTGCCGGTAATTTTCCCGGCGCGCATCCGCTCAAAGATACTGTTGATGTTCTCCAGTGGCTCCACGGCAATTTCCGCATGCACTTTGTTGTGCCCGGCGAAATCGAGCGCTTCCTGCAGATCTTTACGCGTGCCGACAATCGAACCGCGCACCGTGGTGCCATCCAGTACCATGTCAAAAATCGACAGATCGAATTTCCCCGGCGGCAAGCCGTTGAGCACCATCGTGCCGCCGCGGCGCATCATGGTTGTTGCCTGCTCGAATGCTTTTGGCGATACCGCTGTCACCAGCACGCCGTGCGCACCGCCAAACTCGGTATGGAAACGCGTTCCCGGATCTTCCTGTCGCGCATTGACCACCACCGAAGCCCCGAGGCGGCGGGCGAACGCCAGCTTATCATCATCAATATCGACCGCCGCCACGTTCATGCCCATCGCCACCGCATACTGAATCGCCAGGTGTCCCAGACCGCCGATACCCGACACGACCACCCACTCTCCGGCGCGCGCTTCGGTCATCTTCAGCCCTTTATAGACTGTCACCCCGGCGCAGAGAATCGGCGCGATACTGTGAAAATCGACGTTGTCCGGCAAAATCCCGACATAGCTGGCATCGGCCAGGCAATATTCGGCAAACGTACCATTCACCGAATAACCGGAGTTTTGCTGCGAATGGCACAGCGTTTCCCAGCCGCCAAGGCAGTGTTCACAGTGACCACACGTCGAGTAGAGCCACGGCACACCGACGCGATCGCCCTCTTTCACGTGTTTCACGCCCGGTCCGACCGCCACCACATGGCCGACACCTTCATGACCAGGAATAAACGGCGGGTTCGGTTTAATCGGCCAGTCGCCATCGGCGGCGTGTAAATCTGTGTGGCACACGCCGGTCGCTTCAATTTTGACGAGGATTTTACCCGGTTCAACGGCGGGCACCATCACCTCTTCAATCACCAGCGGTTGACCAAAGGCCTTCACCACTGCGGCTTTCATGGTTTTCAGTTGCATCTTATCGCCTCATCCTGATGTAGATAATTAATACAGCCCCAGCGGTGAACCGCTGTAACTCACCAGCAGGTTTTTGATCTGCTGATAGTGGCTCAGCGCCAGTTTGTGGGTTTCACGCCCGACGCCCGAGTTTTTGTAACCACCAAACGCCGCGTGTGCCGGATAGAGGTGGTAACAGTTTGTCCACACGCGGCCCGCTTTAATGGCGCGCCCCATGCGCCATGCGCGGTTGATATCCAGTGTCCACACCCCGGCGCCGAGGCCAAACTCGGTATCGTTGGCGATACGCAGCGCTTCGGCTTCATCTTTAAACGTGGTAATACCCAGCACCGGCCCAAAAATCTCTTCCTGGAAGCAGCGCATGCCGTTATGGCCTTTAATCAACGTCGGCTGGATATAGAAACCGTTTTGCAACCCGTCGCCGTGCTCAACATGGGCACCACCGGTAATGATTTCGCCGCCTTCGTCGCGGGCAATCGAGATGTATGAAAGGATTTTGTCGTACTGCTCTTGTGAGGCCTGCGCGCCGATCATGGTGTCGGTGTCAAACGGGTCGCCTTTACGGATGTTTTCCATGCGGGCAATGACCTTTTCGACGAACTGCGGATAGATTGACTCCTGGACCAGCACGCGTGACGGACAAGTGCAGACTTCGCCCTGGTTGAAGAACCCAAGCACCACGCCTTCTACCGCTTTATCAATAAAGCCTTCATCACCGTTCATCACATCCTCAAAGTAGATATTCGGTGATTTCCCGCCCAGTTCGACGGTGCTGGGAATGATGTTTTCCGCTGCGCAGGAAAGGATGTGGCGGCCAATCGGCGTGGAGCCGGTAAAGGCGATTTTTTCGATGCGTTTGCTGCGCGCCAGCGGTTCACCGGCTTCAGTGCCGAAACCGTGCACCACATTCAGCACGCCTTTTGGCAGTAAATCGCCAATCAGTTCCATCAACACACAGATGCCAAGCGGCGTCTGTTCAGCCGGTTTCAGCACCACACAGTTACCCGCCGCCAGCGCCGGTGCCAGTTTCCATGCCGCCATCAGCAGCGGGAAGTTCCACGGGATGATCTGCCCGACCACACCCAACGGTTCATAGATATGGTAGGCAACCGTATTGCTGTCGATCTCTGCCGCAGTGCCCTCCTGCGCGCGGATACAGCCTGCGAAATAGCGGAAGTGATCAACGGCCAGCGGCAAGTCCGCGCCCATCGTTTCGCGGATCGGTTTTCCGTTATCCCAGGTTTCTGTTAATGCCAGCACTTCCAGATTGGCTTCAATGCGGTCGGCAATGGCCAGCAGCACATTGGCGCGATCCTGTACGCTGGTTTTTCCCCAGGCGTCGGCCGCAGCATGCGCGGCGTCCAGCGCCTTCTCAATATCCGCCGCGTCTGAGCGCGGGAATTCGGCAATCACCTGTCCGGTGACCGGCGAGGTGTTGGTAAACCAACGGCCTTCCACCGGGTCAACAAATTCACCGCCAATATAGTTGCCATAACGCTGTTTAAAAGAGACTTTCGCGCCAGCAAGGCCAGGGTGGACATATTTCATAAGATGTTCCTCTTTTATTATCGGTACAGGTGAGGCGTCGCGCACCGTGGCGGACATAAGGACATAAGCAGTTCTTATGCCAGATTGAGGACGGTTTCCCGGTACAGATATGTTTATGCTGATAAAACAAAGAGGTAACTAAAAAGCAGACGCTTACTGGAATGAAATGAAACAAAAAAGCGCCGTGTACGGTATGGGAAGTGTGTCGCACATCGCTACATGCGGGACACCGTTATGCTACACAACTGTAACATCTCATTTAACGGAGAGTCACATGCCGCCACGTGCTTTGTCCCATGCTCCTGACGGATTACCCTGCCAGCTTGAAAATTCCTGGCAGCGTAGCCTCAGCTACGGGTTGACCCGAGATGATGATGCCCAGCCCTGGGTTGCGACATCCATGCTGAAAGACGCCCGCGCGGAAAACGGTTGGGTCAATCATCTGGCCGCCCCGCTACTGGCGCGGCTGCGCCCGGAGCTTGCCAGTCATCCGTCGATAATGGTGCTTTCCGATGCCACTGGTCTGGTGCTGGAAACGCACGGCAACCGCGACTTTCTGCAAAAAGCGCAGCGCTATGCGCTGGCTCCCGGCAACCTGTGGGGCGAACATGCGCGCGGCACCAACGCGATTGGTACCGCGCTGGCATTGCAGCGCCATTGTGAAGTCTCCGGCGGCGAACATTACTTAAGCCGTAATGCCGGATTATTTTGCTCCGCCGCTCCCGTGTTTCGACCGGACGGACAAATTGCCGGCGTGTTAGATCTCTCGACACCCGCCCAGGCGCCGCGCCGTGATGCCGCTGCGCTGATCCGTCGCGCGGTGTGCCAAATAGAACATGAATGGGCCACCAGCGCGCTCGGTGCCGACCGCTGGCTGCTAAGTCTGCATCATGACCCGTCGGTGCTCGGCAGCGCACAAGAGTTGTTGCTAATTTTCGCCGATCAAACCCTGCTGGGCGCAAACAAACTGGCAATGGACGAGTTCTCGCTGACCCCGCATCATTTTGGTGAGCTCTCTTTGCAAGCGCTCTTCCCCGAGGCCAGTTTACAAGTGGGCGAAACCACCCTCGCCTCCAGCAATACACGGCGCTATTACGCGCGTCAGACACTGCCTGCACGGCGGTATATCGGGCGCGGTGCAGCATTTGTGCGGGATCAACTGGCGGCGGAAAAAGAGAAAGCGCTGCGCATTGTCAATGCCGGTATTGCCTTGTGCGTGACCGGTGAAACCGGCTGCGGAAAAGAGTACCTGGCACGCGAGTTATATACCCGCAGCCAGTGGCGCACGGGAAATTTCGTTGCCATCAACTGTGCGGCGTTACCGGAGCATTTGATTGAGTCCGAACTGTTTGGCTATGTCCCCGGCGCGTTTACGGGCGCAAGCCCGAAAGGCTATATCGGTAAGTGCCGGGAAGCCCACGGCGGTGTGTTATTCCTTGATGAAATCGGCGATATGCCACTGGCGCTGCAAACCCGCCTGCTGCGCGTGTTGCAGGAGAAAAAAGTGACACCGCTTGGCGCAAACAGCGTGTATGACGTCAATTTCACGCTGATTTGTGCCACCCATCAGGATCTGGCTATGCGAGTGCAGGCCGGGACCTTCCGCGAAGATCTGCTGTACCGAATTCAGGAGTTTCATCTGCGCATTCCCCCGTTGCGCGAATGGCAGAATGTTGATGGGTTTATCCAGAAACTGTGGCAGGAGCTGGGCGCGGCAAGCCGTGGACTCACCCTGAGTGACGAGGTGGTCGCCACGCTGGCGGGTCGCCCGTGGCCGGGAAATGTGCGCCAGTTACTGAGTCAACTGCGGGTATTGATGGCGCTGGCGGAAGACGGCGATTGCATTACGCTTGCGGATTTACCGGCAGAGATAGTAACCCCGCGCCAGCCTGTGACTGTGGTAATGCCGAAGGATGAGCAGAGCGCGATTAAAGAAGCGCAAGGCAATATGAGCCTGGCCGCGAAAAAACTGGGAATATCGCGTAGCACGCTTTACCGGCGGCTGGAGAAACGGCAAGCCAGCGAGTAAGATAACTCGCCATTCTTAACGAATTGATTTTACAAACAAATAACACAAAGGGATATATACATAATATGGATATTTCAACGCATAAACTCGCCAATGGCATCGCCGTTACGCTGCACATGCAGGCAGCGAATAAAGACCAGCCGGTGGTCATTTTGTGTCACGGCTTCTGCGGCATCCAAAAAATCCTACTGCCCGTTTTCGCCGACGCGTTTAACCAGGCGGGCTTTGCAACGATCACTTTCGATTATCGGGGCTTTGGTGCCAGCGGCGGCGAACGTGGCCGGCTGGTTCCCGCGATGCAAGTTGCCGATATTCTCTCGGTCGTCGCCTGGGCGCGCCAGCAACCAAGGCTTAATCCTAACAGAGTCGGACTTTGGGGCACCTCATTCGGCGGCTGTCATGTTTTTGCCGCCGCGGCGCAGGATAGCGGCATTAAATGCCTCGTCAGCCAACTGGCGTTTGCCGATGGAGAAGAGATGGTTACCGGCAAGATGGACGCGGATGAGAAAAGCGCGTTTATCGCCACGCTGGATAAAATGGCGGAAAAACAGCGCGCCACCGGGAAGGAGATGTTTGTCGCCATTACTCGCGTGGTCAGCGACAGCGAGTCGAAAGCCTTTTTTGAGGAAAACCGCGCACGATTCCCGGAAATGGATATCAAAATCCCCTTCCTTACCGTGCGGGAAACGCTGAATTACAAACCGGCGCACTTTGCGCGCGAGGTCACCTGCCCTTCGCTGGTGGTCGTCGCCGGGCAGGACAACGTCAACCCGCCGGAGCATGGCCGGGCGCTGTTCGCCGCCGTTGCGGCTGAGAACAAAGCGTTATACGAAGAGAGCAACGCGCGCCACTATGATGTTTACACTGGCGAACATTTTGCGCGCGTCAGCCATGCTGAAATAGCGTGGTTTACTACCTACCTTTAATCGACATCCGTGACGAGTTGCCCTGACTCGTCACGCTCTCGCCTCGTTATTCCTCTCCCTGGCAAAAATTAAAAGCCCTTTCCGAAGAAATATTGACGTCGGTGTTGTTGAATTTTGCGATCGGCTTCAAACAAAAACCACGACAACCTAAAGCGCGGAAAAATAAGTCCGTTTTGTTATGCAAATGCACATTGCCTGGCTATGGGGATAATCCTATCTTTTGCTTATTGAATAATGAACAGGGAAATTAATGCATCGACATACAGATTCCTAAAGGCAAATAAATACGCGGCGTTCATGTTAATAATCAATTCACTCCGGAAGCACCGAACAGGAATGTATTCATTACTTACATTTCAATTTTATTGCAAATTTAAGGTGGTTTCGCATGAGTCAAGTGAATAGTCTTGAGGGCGCCGCGCAGGCGAAAAAAACAAATGTCAGATGGCATATCGTTATTATCCTCTTTGTAATTACGGCGGTGAGCGTCGGCGATCGATCGACACTGGCGATTGCCGGTAAAGACATGTCGACCGCGCTCGGTATCAACCCTGGGCAAATGGGTTGGGTGTTCTCCGCCTTCGCCTGGGCCTACTGCCTGGCGCAAATTCCCGGCGGCTGGTTACTTGACCGTTTCGGGTCGAAAAAAGTCTACCTGTGCGGCTTGTGCATGTGGTCAGTCTTTACACTGCTGCAAGGCTGCGTGGAGATCTTCCACGGTTTCGGCGCAATTATTTGCTTTACCATTTTGTTGTTTCTGGTAGGTCTGTTTGAAGCACCGGTGATGCCCGGCAATAGCCGTTTTGTCGCCGCATGGTTTCCGTCAAAAGAGCGCGCGACCGCCGCCGCGATTTTTAATTCAGCGCAATATTTTGCCACGGCTATTTTCGCGCCAATAATGGGTTGGTTAACGCTTAATTACGGCTGGCAATCCATTTTTATTTTCATGGGAACGCTGGGAGTCATTATTACCTTTGTTGCGGCAAGAATTGTACACAACCCGTTAAATCATCCACACGTTAACAGCGAAGAAATTGAGTATATTCGCAACGGTGGCGCGCTGGTGGATATGGATAAACGTAAAGTGCGCACGGGCCCGGCATTTGATTTTGCCGCATTTAAGCAGTTAATCACCAATCGTATGCTACTCGGTGTTTATCTAGGTCAGTATTGCATCAACGTTTTAACCTTCTTTTTCATTACCTGGTTTCCGCTGTATCTGGCGATGGAAAAAGGACTGGATATTAAAACCGTCGGTTTTATTGCCGCTATCCCGGCGATTTGTGGATTTGTCGGCGGGTTACTGGGCGGCGTGATTTCCGATCGCATTTTGCGCATCAGCCAATCTCTGTCGATTGCCCGTAAAACCCCGATCGTGCTCGGTATGTTACTGTCGATGGTGATGGTGTTCTGCAACTACGTCGATTCGATTTACCTGGTCGTTTTATTTATGTCGCTGGCATTTCTTGGCAAAGGCATTGGCGCACTGGGCTGGGCGGTCATGTCCGATACCGCGCCGAAAGAGATGGCGGGTGTCGCCGGGGGTTCTTTAACCTGTGTGGCAACGTTGCCGGCATTATCTCACCGGTCGTGATTGGTTATATCGTCAAAACCACCGGCCATTTTGAGTGGGCGCTAGTGTTCGTCGCGCTGCATGCGCTGCTTGCCATTTTCAGCTTTGTGGTGATTGTTGGCCCGATCAAACGTATCGAACTGAAGAAAGCGCAGTAAGAACAGGAAAAATAAAGGCGCACCGCAGTGCGCCCTTTTTTCTTACAGCGCCATATCGTGCTGCGGGGAAGTTTCACTTTTCGCCTCTGCCGGTTTGTCGGCAGGCGCGTTACTCTGATCGTTCATCTGAATCACTGGCGGTTTCGTCAGTTGCAGTGTGGCGGCTGTGTCGTCCCACACTTTCTGGGTCAGCGCCACATTACCGTTCATCTCCTGGCCGTAGCTCGGCACGATGTCACGGATTTTGCTCTGCCACTGCGGTGAGTTGAACTGCTCCGGGAACATCTTCTTCAGCACATTCAGGGTGATTGGTGCGGCGGTAGACGCGCCCGGCGATGCGCCAAGCAGTGCAGAGATGGTTTTCTGCTGATCGACCACCACTTCGGTACCCAGCTTCAGCACGCCACCTTTGTCTTCATCTTTTTTGATGATCTGTACGCGCTGGCCGGCCTGGATCAGTTTCCAGTCCTCTTTACGCGCCTGCGGGTAGTACTCTTTCAGCGCGTCAAAGCGGTCTTCATCGCTCAGCATAACCTGGCCAATCAGGTATTTCACCAGGTCGAAGTTGTCGAGCCCTACGTGGGTCATCGGCATAAAGTTGCTGGTGGTGGTGGTACTCAGCAGGTCGAAGAAGGAACCGTTTTTCAGGAACTTAGTAGAGAAGGTCGCGAACGGTCCAAACAGCACTACGCGTTTGCCATCAATGAAACGGGCATCAATATGCGGCACCGACATCGGCGGCGCGCCAACGGAAGCCTGGCCATACACTTTTTGCTGATGCTGGCTGGTGATCGCCGGGTTTTCCGTCATCAGGAAGGAACCGCCGACCGGGAAGCCCGCATAATTGTCTGCTTCCGGGATGCCGGTTTTTTGCAGCAGCTTGAGCGCGCCGCCACCGGCACCGATAAAGACATATTTCGCATCAATGGCGTGCTCATTACCGCTGTTCACGTCTTTGATGGTGACATGCCAGGAGTTATCAGCATTGCGTTTGAAATCGGTCACTTCTGAAGACGTTTGCAGGGAGAAGTTACTGCTTTTTTTCAGGCTACCAACCAACTGACGGGTAATTTCACCGTAGTTAACATCGGTACCGACCGGCGTCCAGGTGGCGGCGACTTTTTGGTTCGGGTCGCGCCCTTCCATGACCAGCGGTGCCCACTGCTTAATTTGCTGATGGTCGGTAGAGAATTTCATTCCCTGGAATAAGGTCGTTTGCTGCAATGCGGCATAACGTTTTGCCAGATAATCAACATTATCGCCCCAGACGAAACTCATGTGCGGCGTGGAATTAATAAAGGCGTGCGGGTTATTCAAAATACCGCGCTTCACCTGTGCCGACCAGAACTGGCGGGAAATCATAAACTGCTCATTAATTTCCAGCGCTTTGCTGACATCAATAGAACCGTCCGGACGTTGCGGTGTGTAGTTCAGCTCCATATTTGCCGAGTGACCGGTGCCGGCATTATTCCAGCCGTTAGAAGACTCAAGCGCCACACCATCGAGTTTTTCCACCATCACTTGTTTCCACTCCGGCTGCAGCTCTTGCAGCCAGGTGCCCAGAGAGGCGCTCATGATACCGCCGCCAATCAGCAGGAAGTCCGTTTTTTGCGTCTCTTGTGCATACGCGCTGGTCACTGAACCCACGAGCAACGCAACGGCGCTGAGTGAGATAATTGTCTTTTTCATTGCAGGCATAATTATAAGGTTACATAGCAGGTGTGATTTGTGAAAACAGATATTAACGCACTTTTACGTTAATTTAAAATATCATTCACAAATTAGCTAAACGGCGGAAATATTATTTATCTGCTTTTTTAAATTAAAAAAAGCAGTGGCATATTTTGTGTGGAATTAATCCCAGCGGAATTTATTTTAAAGCAGAGAAATATCAAACGCCTCCAGGGAAACTAATAAAAAAAATAAAAAGCCCATCAAGCGAGTGCTGACGGGCTTTTTTTGTTATTCAGACATCAGCAAGATGCGTTTTCGCCTCCTGTAAGGCGATTCGCAAATGGTCATGATTGTCTGCCAACAGATCGCGCGCACGCCAGGCATCCAGGCCGGTCAGCAACATTAAAATCGCCGTGCGGCAATGGTGGTCGCAGCTTTCCAGCGCACTTTTCGCTTGCTCGCGTGAGCACTGTGTGGCCGCCATCACTAATATGATTTGCCGCTCTGCCCAGTGAACATTGCTGGCCTGCACATCCACCCGCAGGTTGCTGTAAACACGCCCGGTGCGAATAGCGAGACCGGTTGCCAGCATATTGAGGATTTGCTGCTGGGCAAGGCGCGCTTTCGGTTCGCTGAAGCCACTCACCACTTCCGCGCCGCTGTCAGGTGCCAGCACGATATCCGCTATTTGGGCGGCTTCGCTATCGTGGCCCCGACAAACCAGTGCGATACGTGCGCCGAGCGACCATGCATGGCGCAGCGCGCCCCATGTCCACGGCGTTTTCCCACTCACCGACAGTGCCACCAGCATATCGTCATGGCTGAAGTTGATGGCCTGTAAATCGGCGACACCGCGTTCATAATTTGCCGCCGCCGCGTCACGCACTTGCGCATTGGCCTGGACGCCACCCGCCATCAAGCCGATAACGCCGTGACGCGAATCCGGGGCAAAATCTTGCGCGGTGTTCACCGCCGCCACCCCGGAAGCACCCGCACCAATTATTACCACTCTGCCAGCGCGATTCAGCGTCGCACTGGCGTTATCCACCAGCCGGGCGATATCTGGCAAACAGGCACTTACCGCCTCAGCAACATGTTTATCTTCCTCATTGATGAGTGTCAGCATATCCAGCGTGGCGAGCCGGTCGATGTCGGTCGTACGGCGGTTGCGACGTTCCACTATTGAACCGTTTGGCTTACTGCTCATACCCTGCTCCTTCTGAATGGTTCCACACTCACTATAAGGTTATTTGTTCGTCTTACCTGCGAATGGGGTCACGCTTCCCGGCTACGCAACACATTATGTGCGCTTAACGGCGCTTTAAGATTTTTACGCCTTCGGTGATAATAAATATCTGGTTGTGAATAATTGGGTTTGGCATGAAAGAGTTAGCGCAGCGGGTAAAACCACGCAAACGCCCTATGAAACTCAGTACTACCGTCACGCTAATGATCTGCAGCGTCATCGGTTCGGTCCTGCTGCTGGCCTTTGCCCTGTGGTTCTGGCAAATCAGTAATGCCACGCGCGATGGCGTAAAAGAGACGGCGTTAGCCGTTGCGCGCACGCTGGCTGATTCACCGCAGATCAAGCACGGCTTATTGTTGCCGCCCGATAGCAACCTGATCCAGCCGCTGACGGAAGCGGTCGCTGCCCGTAACGATCTGCTGTATGCCATTGTCACCAATATGCAGGGCATCCGTTATTCGCACCCGAACGCCGGGATCATCGGGCAGCACTTTATTGGTGAGGATCTTAACCCGGCGCTGAAAGGCAAAGAGAATGTCGCGGTGAATCGCGGCGTGCTGGCACCCGCATTACGCGTTTTTACGCCGGTCTATGACGAAGACAACCAGCAAATTGGTGTGGTTGTCGTTGGTATCTCGCTGAGTAAAGTCGATCAGCAAGTCAGCCGCAGCCGCTGGGCGGTGATGTGGACATTGCTGTTTAGCGCGCTGGTCGGTTCGCTCGGGACCTGGCAACTGGTGCGTGTGCTGAAACGCATTTTGCTTGGCCTTGAACCGCACGAGATTTCGGCGCAATTCAAGCAGCGCCAGGCGATGTTGCAGTCGCTCAAAGAGGGCGTAATTGCCGTTGATGCTGACGGGCGCGTAACGTTGCTTAACCATGCCGCACGGCAGATGTTGCTGACCAATGCGCCGGACGGTTCAGCCGGGCACGGACCACTGCTCGCCGACCTGCTCGAAGTGCTGGAAACAGGGGAACCAACCCATGACCGTGAACTTGGTTGCAACGGTCTGCTGCTGCTCAGCAACACGGTGCCGGTACGCAGCCAGGGTGTGGTGATTGGTGCAATTAGCACCTTTCGCGATAAAACCGAAGTGAGCCAGTTGCTTCAGCGGCTGGACGGGATGGTGAATTATGTTGATGCGTTGCGCACCACCTCCCACGAATTTATGAACAAGTTGCATGTTATTCTCGGCCTGTTAAACATGAAAAGTTATGACAAGCTTGAAGAGTATGTGCTGCAAACCGCGCAGAATTATCAGACCGATATTGGCGCTCTTCAGCACCGGGTTAAATCCCCGGTGGTGGCGGGTTTTCTGTTAGGCAAAATCCACCGGGCGAAAGAGCGCGGTTTTACGCTGACGCTGGCGGATGAGAGTCTGGTGCCGGATAACCCCAATGAGAAGCAAGTTACCGTGCTGGTGACGGTGCTGGGAAATCTCATCGAAAATGCGCTTGATGCCATGAGTCATCAGCCGGAAGGCGAAGTGGGTATCCTGCTGCATTATCAGGATGGCTGGCTGACCGGCGAGGTGAGCGACGATGGTCCGGGCATTGCGCCGGACAACATCGACGCCATTTTCCGTAAAGGATTCTCGACGAAAGGTGATAACCGGGGCGTTGGGCTGTTTCTTGCCAGCCAGCAGCTCACCGAACTTGGCGGCACGATCACCGTCGAGTCTGAACCCGGTGTCTTTACCCAATTTTTTGTCCATCTCCCCTGGGATAGTGAAAGGAAGAACGCGTGATAAATGTATTAATTGTTGACGATGATGCCATGGTCGCCGAACTGAACCGCATGTATGTGGCGCAGATCGCCGGCTTTCAATGCTGCGGCACGGCGTCGACGCTTCGCCAGGCCGAGGAGATGATTAACGATCCGCAACGGGATATCGATCTGGTGTTGCTGGATGTCTATATGCAGCAAGACAGCGGGCTGGATCTGCTGCCGACCATTCGCGCCAGCGGCAGGGCGATTGACGTCATTATGATCACCTCCTCCGCCGATGCGGCGACCATTCAGACCTCACTGCACTATGGGGTGGTGGATTATCTGATCAAGCCGTTCCAGTTCCCGCGCTTTGAGGAGGCGCTGATCTCGTGGCGCGAAAAACGCAAGCTGATGAGTGCGCACCCCTATTATGAGCAGTCTGACGTTGACCGTCTTCTGCACGGCGGCGCGCCGGAAGCCGCAGACACGCGCCGCCTGCCGAAAGGGTTAACCGCGCAGACATTGCGCACAATTTGCCAGTGGATTGACGCCCATCCGGGCATTGAGTTTTCCACCGATGAGCTGGCGAACGCCGTGAATATTTCGCGCGTATCGTGTCGTAAGTACCTGATTTGGCTTGCACAAATCAATATTCTCTACACCACCATTCACTACGGCGCGACCGGTCGCCCGGTGTATCGCTACCAGTTGATTGCCGATCAATACAGCTTACTTAAGCAGTACAGTCAGTAATCCGGTAACTGTCATCGCACGGCGTAAAACGGAATTGACGCTGTGATGAGAGGATAATGTCGCGGTTTTTGGTGACGAAAATCGCTTCAATATCCTCGCGCTGTTTCAGTAATGCACAGCCTTTCTCCACACCGAGACCGAAGATAAGCGTGGTCCAGATATCGCCATCGAGTGAATCGCGGGAAATAATGGTCACGCTGTCGAGTTCGTTATCCAGCGGGTAACCGCTGCGCGGATCAAGGATATGGTGCCAGCGTTTACCATCCTGTTCGAAATAGCGCTCGTAGGTGCCGGATGTCACCACCGATTTGTTCACCACGTCAATCGAACCCACCAGCGCATCGCTGGACGAGAAAGGCTTTTTCAGCCCGATTGACCAGCTACCTTGCGGTGTGCCCAGGGTTTGAACATTCCCCCCCAGGTTAATCAACCCGTCGCGTACATCCTGCTGATGCAGGTAATCGCGCACCCGATCGGCGATAAAACCTTTGGCAATCGCGCCAAGATCGATCTCCATCCCCGGTTGGGTGAGAAACACGCTGCCGTCGGTATCATTCAGCACCACATCCTGCGGATGGGTAATGCGCAGCCGCGCGGTTATCTCGTCGGCTGGCGGTACGCGGTCGCCTTTAAAACCGATACGCCACAGTTTCACCAGCGGGCCAATCGCCAGGTTAAAGGCGCTATCCTGCACCATGCTGGCGGCTTTCGCGCATTTAATCAGTTCATACACCGGGCGGCTGACCGCTACCGGATGCTGTCCCGCGGCGTGGTTAATATCCATCACCTGTGAATGGGCGCGGTTGACCGTCAAAAGGTCTTCGTAACGTTTGATAAGGCCAAAAACGCGGGCGGCGAGCGCTTCGTTATTAGCAAAGAGTTTCAGCAGAATGGGAGAGCCCATAAGGGTTGCAGAGTAGCTCCAGACACGGTTATCGGACATCGCACTCTCCTTATGGGCTGAATTGAACAGGCCTGCACAGAGGCAGGCCTGAAGTGTAGCACGCGGTTAGCCGCGTTTGGCGCGCATCGCCGCCTGGTGTCCCGCCAGTGAGCCGAAGATAATGATATCGGCAACGGCGTTCCCGCCGATACGGTTGCCGCCATGCAGGCCGCCAACCACTTCACCGGCAGCGTAGGCACCCGCAATCACCTGGTTTTCCGTGTTCAACACTTCGGTTTCGGTGTTAATAGTCACCCCGCCCATGGTGTGGTGCACGCCCGGCGCAATCTGAATCGCGTGGAACGGACCTTCGTTGATCGGCGCACGCAGCGCGGTGGTGCGACCAAAGTCTTCATCGTGCTGTTTTTCCACAAAGCCGTTGTAGCGCTCAAGTGTCGCCAGGAAAGCGTGGTAATCGATACCCAGTTTATCCGCCAGTTCGCGCGGCGAGCTGGCGCTGGTGACCAGACCACGCGCGATATACTCGTCTGCCGCTTTGTTTTTCGCTCTGACATGCTCATCAAACACGATGTAAGCGTAATGTTCCGGCAGGGCGATGATTGCCGCCGAGACTTTATCGCGGGTCGACATTTCGTTAAAGAAGCGCTTGCCTTGCTGACTAACGAGGATAGCACCGCCGCCGCGAATCGATTCTGAAATCAGGTACGACGTATTCTGCTCAACGGTCGGGTGAATCTGAATTTCACCCATATCCACAGTGCCTGCGCCAATACGTTCCAGCAGTGCAATACCGCCACCGGTCGCGCCTTTATGGTTGGTGGTGACAAAACCGTCCAGATCCGGGCGGTATTTCACTACCATGGCACTGTTGGCGCTGAAACCACCGGTCGCCACAATCACGCTTTTCGCTTCAACCATCACGCTCTCCTGCTCTTCGGTCAGCAGGCGCACACCGCGCACTTCACCTTGCTCGAACAGAATGTCGTCGACTGAAGTATCCAGCATCACATCAATGCCGCGTTTGGTAACGTTACGCACCAAGCCGCTAATCAGGTAGCCACCGACTGCCGATCCGTCGCGCGGACGGTGCGTACGGTCAATGCTCATCCCGCCTGTAGTGGTGATGTCGTTAAGCATAATGCCGCGACGGGCCAGCCATTCAATGGCTTCTGGCGCATTTTCCACAAAGCGGCGCAGCAGCGCCGGGTTGTTTTTGTTACCGCCGCCTTTCAGGGTTTCTGCGTAGAACAGCTCTTTGCTGTCCTGAATGCCTTTCACGCGCTGGAAGCGGGTTTCTGCCGCGTTCATGCCCGCAGAGGCTTTAATGGTGTTACCGCCGAGAGTCGGCATTTTTTCGACAATCAGTACGCTCGCGCCTTCGTCGTGCGCCTGAATTGCCGCCGCCAGACCTGCGCCGCCGCTACCAACAACCACCACGTCATAGCGTTTTGGCTCCTGGGCATCATTGCCCTCTTCTGCCGCCAGCGCTTTGCTGGATTTCACCAGCGCCTTCGATACCGCTTTTTTCACCGCTTCGCTTTGGCTGGTTGCGCCAGAAATCGCGTCAACGTGCGGGCTGTTCGCCGTCAGGATGCGGCCACGGATCTCTTCAAAGCTGCTGGTGAATTCAACGCTATCAACGGTACTTGAGGCGAGTTCAATATCGACGATGCGATCGGTGTCGAGGCTAACGTTGATAACCAGTTCGTTTGCATCGTCCTGAACCGTTTCAGCAAAAAGACCTGGCTTAAATTTCGATGCGCCCATGCTCATGTCGCGGATCATCGCCTCGACCAGCGAGAAACGCCACAGCGGTTCCGGGATGTTCAGCGCTTCACGCTGGGTGCTGTCGATAAACAGCTCCAGGTTTTCACCACTGGCGATACGCGCCGTCCAGTCCGGATACGCGATGCATGCGCGGCCTACTGCCATCAGATCATAACCGTGATCCAGGCCCTGCTCCGCGTCGGCGGCGTTAACGATACCGCCAACACCCATCACCGGGATCTGCGCCAGCGTTGCGGAACGCATGGCACAGTATTTATCAATCAGCGGCGTCGGGTCGCTGGTGTCGTTAATGGAAGAACGCAGTGCCGCACCGACAGAGAAGTGCAGATAATCAACACCGCGTGCCGCCAGTTTTTCCAGCAGGAACATAGTGTCGTCGAAACGGATGCCGGGCACTTCCAGCTCTTCCGGCGAGAAACGGTAGCCGATAATAAAGGCATCGTCGGCGTACTGACGCGCCATTTTATGGGTGATGTCCAGTACGGCCAGCGGGAACTTCGCGCGGTTGTCGCGGCTGCCACCCCACTCATCATCGCGCTGGTTGGAGTTTGGCGAGAAAAATTGCTGGATAAGATAGGTATTGGCCCCGTGAATTTCGACACCGTCGAACCCGGCCTGAATCGCGCGGCGCACAGCTTCACCAAATTTACCAATCATCCCTTCCACTTCGGCGGTGGTCAGGGCAACCGGGGTGGCCGCACCATCACGCGGTGCGGCAATAGCGCTCGGGCCAACCGGAGTACGGCCGCCAATCAACTTCGGTTCGACCATGCGGCCGCCGTGGTAAATCTGCAAAATCGCTTTCGAGCCTTCGGCTTTAATCGCTGCGGCAATTTTCGCCAGCCCAGCGATTTTCTCATCGTTATCAATACCAATAGCACCAGGGAATGCCAAGCCAAGATCATCGACAAAACAGCATTCAACAATAATAGTGCCGATACTTCCGGCGCGGGCGCGATAATATTCCACCAGTTCACTGCTGACAGTGCCGTCAAAATAACCTGTGCAGGTGGTCATTGGCGCCATTAACAAACGGTTTTTCAGTTCTGCGCCATTCGGCAAGGTAAACGGGCTGAGGATGCGTTCGTTGCTGGTCATAATTAAACTCCAAATCTAAAAATTAAAAACTTTGAATTCGGTGACGGATTTATTTTTCGTTATGTTTTTTAATCCTGCTGTCGTGTATTTAATATACCGTGAATTTTAATTACCAAATTAATTACGTTAGTTATAAAACTATTTAACCACCCTAATAACAGAGCTACCTCCAGCGTATTATATTTTTTATATATCGCGTTCACATGACTTTAATTACCGGTAACATTGTGATTACTTCACACTTTTCCTTTCCAGCTTTATGTAAATATTAAAAATCATAAATATCATATAGTTGAATGAAAAACACCTCTTAATGAGAGTAATTATCAGCACCATTTCTTAACATTTACGGTAATTTTGTGAAATTAACCACATAATACTCTGTGGGTATTCATTTTATTAAAAAAAGTGTCGTTCGTTTCGTTTTCTTGATCTCAATCAAGTGTATTTGCCAATGGAGGAGCAATATATAAACACGCTCAGATTTTTATTTAATGCGATTAAATTTGCGTTAAACAGCACATGCCTGAATGTGAAAAGTCTCAATAAAAAATTAAAGTAACTTTTGAAACTAAAATAATCAGAGATTCACTTTCCGCGCATGACCGAATTTTTAACTACTTGTAGATGCTCACTATGACAGAGAAAACAACAACCCCACCGTCTGCTCCTGCAGCCAGTGCAAAAGCCGGAAAGAAAAACCGCCTGATAATGATGGCGTTGCCGATTATCGTGGCAGTGCTTCTGCTGTTTGTTCCAGTGCCGGAAGGTTTACCGCCGTTTGCCTGGCACTACTTCGCCATTTTCGTTGGCGTGATTGTCGGACTGATCTTCGAACCTCTACCGGGTGCGGTTATCGGTCTGACTGGCGTGGTGGTTATCGCGCTGTGTAGCCAGTGGCTGCTGTTCAGCCCTGAACAGCTCGCCGACCCGAAATTCAAGCTGGCTGGCCAGTCCTTTAAATGGGCGGTGAGCGGTTTCGGTAACTCGACAGTGTGGCTTATCTTCGGCGCGTTTATGTTTGCCGCCGGTTACGATAAAACACAATTTGGTCGCCGCCTGGCGCTGATTCTGGTGAAATACCTTGGCCGCCGCAGCCTGACGCTTGGCTACGCCATTACCTTCGCCGATCTGCTGCTCGCACCGTTTACACCGTCAAACACCGCGCGCAGCGGCGGGACAATCTACCCGATTATCGCTAACCTGCCGCCGCTGTACGGTTCTAAACCGAACGATCCCAGCGCGCGCCGCATCGGTTCTTACCTGATGTGGGTGGCGATTACCGCAGCCTGTATCACCAGTTCAATGTTCCTTTCCGCACTGGCACCGAACCTGCTAGCGCTGGCGCTGGTGAAAAGCACCGTTGGCATTAACATCTCGTGGGGCAGTTGGTTTATCGCCTTCCTGCCGCTCGGCGTGCTGTTGATTCTGACCATGCCGCTGCTGGCTTACTGGTTCTACCCGCCAGAAGTCAAAATCAATGACGAAGTGCCGCTGTGGGCAAGCCGTGAGCTGGAAAAACTGGGCAGAATGTCGCGCAATGAAATCCTGCTGCTGGTGTTTGTCTGCTGTGCGCTGCTGATGTGGATCTTCGCCGCCGACTTTATTGAGCCTGCACTTGCTGCTCTGCTGGTGGTTGTGCTGATGCTGTGGACCGGCGTGTTAACCTGGAACGACATTACCAGCAACAAACCGGCCTGGAACACCTTCGTCTGGTTCGCCACGTTAGTTGCCCTCGCAGATGGTCTCTCCACCACTGGCTTTATTGCCTGGTTGGGTAAAGAAGGCGGCCTGCTGATGAGCGGTATCTCTCCGGGGATGGCGACCATCGCCCTGCTGCTGGCGTTCTACCTGCTGCACTATTTGTTCGCCAGCACCACCGCGCACACCACGGCGCTGCTGCCTGCGATGCTGACCATCGCCGCCACAATTCCTGGCATCAATATGGAAGTGGTGGTTCTGGTTCTGTGTACCTCGCTCGGCGTGATGGGCATCATCACCCCGTACGGTACTGGCCCAAGCCCGATTTACTACGGTAGCGGCTACCTGCCGACCAAAGATTACTGGCGTCTGGGCACCATCTTCGGTGCTATCTTCCTGGCCGCCCTGCTGTTGATTGGTTATCCGTGGATCACCATGATGTTCTGATTCGTAACCGCCGGGTTTTCCCGGCGGTTTTATTTTTATGGAGTAAAGAGCTATGTCGAACAAACCCTTTGTTTATCAGGACCCGTTCCCGCTGGCGAAAGACAATACGGAATATTACCTACTGAGCCGTGAATATGTCTCTGTTGCCGACTTCGACGGCCAGCAAGTACTGAAAGTCGAGCCGGAAGCACTCACGCTGCTGGCGCAACGCGCGTTCCATGACGCCTCATTTATGCTGCGCCCTTCCCACCAGCAGCAAGTTGCCGCCATTCTGCATGACCCGCAAGCGAGCGAAAACGACAAATACGTTGCTCTGCAATTCCTGCGTAACTCCGAAATCGCCGCCAAAGGCGTGTTACCGACCTGCCAGGACACTGGCACGGCAATCATTATGGGTAAAAAAGGTCAGCGCGTGTGGACCGGCGGTGGCGACGAAGCCGCGCTGGCGCGTGGCGTGTACAACACCTACATCGAAGACAACCTGCGTTATTCGCAGAATGCACCGCTGGATATGTATAAAGAGGTCAACACCGGCACTAACCTGCCCGCGCAGATCGACCTCTATAGCGTGGACGGCGACGAGTATAAATTCCTCTGCATCGCCAAAGGCGGCGGTTCAGCCAACAAAACCTATCTCTATCAGGAAACCAAAGCGCTGATTACACCAGCGAAGTTGAAAAACTATCTGGTTGAGAAAATGCGTACCCTCGGCACGGCAGCCTGCCCGCCATACCATATCGCATTTGTGATTGGCGGTACGTCCGCTGAATCAACGCTTAAAACGGTGAAACTGGCATCAACCCGCTACTACGATGGTCTGCCGACCGAAGGTAACGAGCATGGCCAGGCGTTCCGTGATGTACAACTGGAACAGGAACTGATGCAGGAAGCGCAGGATCTCGGCCTCGGCGCACAGTTCGGTGGTAAATATTTTGCTCACGATATCCGCGTGATCCGCCTGCCGCGCCACGGTGCCTCCTGCCCTATCGGCATGGGCGTCTCCTGCTCTGCCGACCGTAACATCAAAGCGAAGATCAACCGCGAAGGGATCTGGATCGAGAAAATGGAGCACAATCCGGGGCAGTATATTCCGGAAGAACTGCGCCAGCAGGGTGAAGGCGATGTGGCGAAAATCGACCTCAACCAGCCGATGAAAGCGATCCTCGCGCAGCTTTCCGCGTTCCCGGTATCGACCCGCGTTTCGCTGAACGGCACGATTATTGTGGCGCGCGATATTGCCCACGCGAAGCTGAAAGAGCTGATTGATAACGGCGAAGCGTTGCCGCAGTACGTGAAAGATCACCCGATCTACTACGCCGGCCCGGCAAAAACACCTGAAGGTTATGCTTCCGGTTCGCTTGGCCCAACCACCGCAGGGCGTATGGACTCCTACGTTGACCTGCTGCAATCGCACGGCGCGAGCATGATCATGCTGGCAAAAGGCAACCGCAGCCAGCAAGTGACCGATGCCTGTGCCAAACACGGCGGTTTCTATCTGGGGAGTATCGGTGGCCCGGCTGCCGTCCTGGCGCAGCAGAGCATTAAGAGCCTCGAATGCGTGGCTTACCCGGAACTGGGTATGGAAGCGATCTGGAAAATTGAAGTGGAGAACTTCCCGGCGTTTATTCTGGTGGATGACAAAGGTAACGACTTCTTCCAGCAGATCCAGAACAAACAGTGCGCCGGTTGTAACCAGCGTTAAGTAAGATGTGAAAAACCCCCGGCGGAGTGTCCGACCGGGGGTTTTTTATTGTCCAAAAATCAGCGCATGGTTAGTTGATGCGTAAATCATCTTTCCAGCAGAGCTGATAATAGCGCGCAATAATCTTCGCGAGCGCTTCACGTTCGCAAGCCCCAATGACACTGCCGTCATCCCAGCGTTTAAGGCTCTTTTTATCCAGCGTGGCGTAGCGCGCAGAAACCTCGCAAATCAGTGCCTGTTCATTACGCTGAAAGAAAAGAAACTCGCCCCGGTAAAGCAACTTAAGGCGAATAATGCCCCACTCGACGTCATGAAACTGAAAGGCAGAACTATCGCGCTTCAGTTCCTGCAACTCCTCGCGCCACGCTTTATTGAAAGTCGCTAACCACCAGCAGCGCATAAAGTGTGGCGATGTAGCGGGCAGGCTGCTGCTCTTTATAACTGAAGACAACCAGCGTTTTCCCCTGCCCGTCTTCAAAGCTATGTGCAGAGCAAAGAAGCGAACCCTCTGGCGCAGAGTAACGCGTATAAGCCTCAGGATTGAACGTAATGGCTTTGATTCTTGCCGCCACAGCGGCCTGAATGTGCTCAGGCAGCCGGGCAAAATCCCCGCACTGGTAGAGATCCGGCACAATTGGCTGCTGGCATCGCGGACAAAGCAACTCGACAGGTTGATTAAAAAATCGCGTTTCCACGCCATCGTGCAGCATGATGCGTTTCTTAATGAGCTTGTCGAGTTTCATTGTCGTCACCCTGGCCGGAAAGTTGATCATTCAGATCGACTGTTCAGTCATTCCCAACGCTGATATTAATGACCTGCACTTTGCCGCCGGTGACATCGAAAGCGATATTTTTGTGCGCCAGTGAATACATAATCCACTCTTCGCCATCGCTGTTATCGGTTTCACCCGCGCCATACTGCTCAATCACACGCTGTTTCGCATCGCCGGGCGCTACACCACGCGCGGTATGCAATGTGGAAGAATGCAGCGTTATCTGCCCGATGATGTAACTGTCGATGCTTTTGCCGCGTTGCTGCCAGTCGATATTGGCGCTGTAGATATCAAAGCCCGCAAAAATGTGGCGGTAAAATTTATAGTTTTCATCGCCAAACGGCACTTCTCCGACAAAATCTTCACTGGCTTGTTTCCCCAGCGCCGTCATCAGATCGCGATCCCAGTCCTGCCCCAGGGTGATAGCCTGTTTATTGATCTTCACGGTGAAGTCGTTTTCCGTCAGCGGCGCTTGCGCGGCCTGGGCAGAAAAACCAAACAGCAGCGCAAAAAGAGGGAATATTCGTCGCATTAACCTTTCCATAGCCCATCAAAAGAACCGTTATTTAAGCCAGCTACCCGCCTGATTGACAAGCGTTTTACCCGCCTGAGTCACCACCAGTTTCAGCGGGTTGTAATCGACCAGGTAAAGCACATCGCCATTATGGAATTCTGCGCCAACCACGCGGTTTGCAGCATCCACGCGCGTTTTACCGCGCAGGCTAATCTGCTGGCGGTCACGGTTTCGCGCACCGGTATAAAGCAGGTCATCGCAAGGTGTGGTGAACGCGCCGCAATTATTGCGGATCGCAATCATAAAGCTATCAGTGCGGATAATTTTCGTGGTCGCGCCATTGTGAATAACCTCTTTAACCAGCGCGTAATTTTCCGGGGCGTAATAGTCACCGTGTTCAGGCGGCTGCGTTAAATGCCACGCCAGTTTGTCGCCATTAACAACCAGTGTGGCTTTGCCGTTTTTACCGCCAAAGCTCGAGTCAAACGTAATGGTGGCGGTATTATTTTTAACGTCGCCGCGCAGGTTATCCTGCTGTTCATCCGGGCAATCGATGCGATTGCCGCGCTGAGTAATAAAGCAATATGATCCGGTAAGCTTGTTATTCAGTTGGGATAATTTCAGCGTTAATGTGGATTCGTTGCGTTCACTGCCGTGCCACTGCCCGGAAAAATCAGTTGCCGAGGCAGCGCTGGCGCAACAAGAGAGCAAAAAGCTCGCGACAACAAAATAAAGCCCCTGGTGAGTTGGATTAATACTGTGCATAACGTGCGTCTGTTCCTTATCAGCATCACAGAAAATCAGTTGATTCTTAAGGCCCGTAAAAGAACATCAGTGTCGAGAGGTCGTCGAGATCCGCTTTTGATAACACATTTTTTTCCATCATGTCGTACTGGTAGATAATTCCTTTCATGGGAATCGTCGTCGGATGTTCCCTTGCCATTGCCATTAGCATTTCAATATCCGACGGATTTTTGAGCGCTCTGCTAAGGAATTTAAACAGTAGCGCTTCGCCCTCTTCACGGGTTAAGAGATTCATGAGCATTGTCTCATTGTATTAATTCAGCAGCGAAAACGTGATGGTTGCATTTCTTCCGCTAAATAACGCCATCAATGCTTTTCTGTTTCGCAGCAATATCACTTACACCTTTGAAATGCACGATGGCACTGAAATGCGAATCTACTGATGCTCTTTCCAGATACCTTTTTCATCGAGGAGAATTTTACCGTTTTGTATCACGGTTAAGCTGTTATCAATTTTACTCAACCTATACGTCGTGGTGCCATTTTTAAAGGTGTAGGTGATAATCGGACAGATTGCCTGCTCGCAGTATTGACGCACCACACTACCTTTCAGAGTGACTTCGGCACGATCTTTTTTACGCACGCCGTAATACGTCGCTTCGTTACAATTCACGCCATTACCACACGCCGTAACAAGCTTTATCTTGAATTTATCGGTTTCAAAAAAATCAACGAATGTCTCAGCCGTTTGACTAACCGCTGGCGTGTTAAACGACACGTTCTGAAAACGGCTAACCCATTGTTGCAGAACCTCAGGAATGCGTTTTTCACCCGTATTGCTTTTAGAGTGTGCAACCGATGCCTCTGGCACCACCCATGCGGCAGAAAGCCTGCCATCCGGGTAAATCACAAATGCAGACGCATTTTCCAGATAGAGATCTTTCAGCCAGCCTTCAACGAACAACCCGCCATCCGCAGTGTGTCGCGGTTCGCCATACACATCGAAATTCCCCATAAACGCATCGTAATCTGCTCCCAACACATTTTTTAACGACGCCTGCACCTGCTTATCCATGGTGATATTTTCGACGGTTTCGAGCTTGTCAAAACGGTTAATATTAATAACCGCAGAAGCGCCAAAGGAGAAAAAAGAGAACACGCAAACAAAAAATATCGACAAATGCACATTGCCAGAAAAAACATTTCGCATAAATTTAATTCACATCCTGTTTAACGCACTTTAAATTCAGGAACGGGTATTTCACGATGTTTGTATTTATCATAATTATCTCTCATATTTTTTGCTAATGAGACCATTTCATGAAAGTTCGCGTACTTACTCATCTCATCGTTATCCAAAACAAAACACTTCTGCACATCCCACATACTATTATAAGGCCAAATCATGCAAATGAGGTATTTACCGTCGCTTTGCAAAATAAAGAAATCGCCTTTTTCTTTATGAATAACATTAACATCAGACATGGTTCCCCCTGATAATTCTATAAAATAATAAAGGTACACATGCTAAAACACATCATCGCGAAGCGATGGTCATACTGGCGTCCTGCCAGTGGGCAAAAAAAGCGAAAAGAAACCTTCCTGGGGTGTATTGCACAGGTTAATCCTGAAAATTTCGGAGGGTCATATTTTTTAAATAAGAGGGTTGCGCATAGGGGAAACCAAACCCAATACCGTTCCCTTTTTCATCAACGGGTGTGATCCAGGAAAACGTTTCCTCATCAGAATGCCCATGCGGAACGTCAATTAGCTTTAATTGCGGGTAGGTTTTCTTGACGTCTTCTAACGAAATATTGGCATTCGCCAGATTGTAAGAAATAATAGAAATCTTACCCGCATTATTCAGATCAAGGCGAACTCTCATATTCCTGATTTGTACTCCACCTGCAATAGTGAAAGGTGCAACTTTTAATCGTTCAGCAATATGTGGATCTTCACGAACAAGCGGCTCAGGAATTATTGCATCAAGTGTATTTACATCCTGTCCGACAGTGTTTTTAAGCTGTGTTGCGAAGCGCCATAACGATTCAACGTTAATATTATTTCCTTCTGCAAATGAGTCAACCGAGGGGAATAAAGCCAGGGTAATGACAAGCATTTTAATCAGGCGTCTTACCTTATATATAGGCATTGTACATTTTCTCATTTGGCGAACTCTTTTTCCCCACCACGCCTTCACTAAACGGCATAAATTTTTTGCTCTTCTCGTTACTAAAAGCATTATCCCCGCCAACGGCAGTGGACAGGTTTGGCTGCGCTCCGCCAGGACCCACACCGGCCCCTCCCCTACGTTGTCTTCAAAGCTGACCGTGCGTTACGGTGCCAGCATTAACACTTTGAACTGGCTTGGCACAATGCGCATGCCGATGGCATTAGTGGAGTTTTGCAGGCTGACGCTGGTTAAGCGCGTTGCCGGTGTGCCTTTTAGCAGCACAGTGAATGCGCCGGTCAGGTGACGCGATGGCCCCATCACCGTGCCGGAAGCCACGCCGGTCGCCACGCCAGGGTTATCGCCATTGGTCAGTGGCGTGATGGTCGCCATATTGTGCGCGGGCATGCCCATAAACAGAATATTGAGTGCGTTCGGTATCGCAGTTGGCCCAAGCGCGATATCCGGGTACGGAATCGGCGTTGGTGCGGGCATCGGCGTCAGGCAGACATCCGGAAATGCGAGATCAACACCCATTAACTGGCAGTTTGCAAACATCGAATTACCCCATGTGGATCTGTTCAGAGTCGACTTTGGTGATCGCTTTCGAGGTGATCACCGTGTTTTGTGCGTGCATGCGCAGATAATCATCCGCTTTCATATCCAGTTGCCCGGCGCGCACATGCTCGGTCTGGCGGGTGGTGCGAAACAGGTGCTGGCTCATCTGCGTGACTGTCTGCCAGACGGATTCCGCACGTTTGCCAACAATGCGCGAAAGCGTAACCCACGCGGAAATCTTGTCGCCGCTGTAGTTCATCTCGCTGATATGGCAATCGCCTTTCGCTGCACTGACGTTGAGCGCATCGCTGCTCAGGGTTAACGCGCCCTGGCTTGTGATACGCAAATCGCCCGGCACGCTAAGTTCGGTGGCGTCCGCGTTACCGCGTTCCAGCACCGCGAGTAGCCACATCTGGTTATCGACCGCGCTTATCAGCACCGTATCGCCCGCCTGCGGCGCAATCACACAGCTTACTGCCCGGCGACAGTGCCAGCCGCGCCCGTCGCACTCGACCATCAGGCTGCCATTGTCAAAACAGTGGGTAACGCGTGCGGAAAACTGCCCGCCGGGCAGCGTGGCGAGAGCCAAAGGTTGATTGAGGTTGTTCATTGCAGGTCTCCGTAAATTCGGCTGTGGCGTTCGGCGGTCCAGGCCTCCGCCGCCAGTAACTCTTCGTCGTACTCAAGAATGCCTTTGCGATCGGCAAAACGCGCGCCCTCTTGCCGCGCGCGATGAAAACGGCTGCGTGAGAAAGTCGCGCCGCGAAAATCGGCTTCGCACACCTCCGCGCCGCTGAAATCGGCATAGGTAAAATCACACAGGGTGAAATCGGCCTGCCGGGCCGCAACGTGTTGCAGGATGCTCTGAAAAAAGCGGCTCTGTTTAAAACTGGCCTCCTGTAATGTCGCGCCGACAAAAATCGCCTGATCGAACAGGCTGCCGTGGGCATGCGCGCCGCTCAAATCGGCCTGCATAAATAGCGCCTGCGAGGCGTTAACGTTGTTCAGTCGCGCTTGTTTGAGCGATGCGCCTTTAAAATTACATTGGGTGAGTTGCGCCCCGGTGAAATCAGCGCCATCAAGCTGGTTGTCGGTAAACTGGCAGCCGGTGAACTGATGTTGCGCATAGTTTTTGCCGCGCTGGTCGCAGTTAAAAAACACCGCCCGTTCAAACTGGCTCCCGCCGAGATCCGCTTCGCGCAGATCAATACCGAAGTATGTGGTCAGCAGGTTATGGCAATGATTGAGCTTCGCCCCTTCAAGCGGGCACTCAAACAGGGTCGAACGTTCTAAACGCGCACCGGTAAAAAGACTTTTATTCAGCGGGCTGCGCATAAACTGTGTGCTGTCAAAAGCCGACTGCGAGAAGTCGCAGCCGGTCAATGTGCATTCGTTGAATACGCAACGCAGCAGCGATGTATTACTGAAATTCGCCGTGGCTAAATCGCACTGGTTAAACACGGTCTCTTCGAGGTGTGCCGCAGCAAGCACGGCGCCTGCGAGCTGGCATTCGGTAAAGACGCTCTCCTGCAGATTGCAACCTTGCAGGTTGGCCCCTTCGAAAGAGACCTCCTGAAAAATCCCGCCGGATAAATCACATCCGCGCAGATCGCAGCCATCAAGGTTGAGTTCCATAATGGCCTCGCCGCTTTTCACTTTCTGTTGCAGCTCAGCGGCACTTAACTGACTCATATCACCTCCCCGTCGCGCTTCGGCAGGGTTTTCACGCGTTTGTTATAGGCACCCTCAAATTTCGTGGCGCTGTCCGCTATCGACTGGGAAAGATCGGCGCGGAATAGATTACTGAAACTGAGATCGGCGCCTTCGAGACGGCATTTTTGCATCATCGCACCCATTAAATTGGCGTCGGTAAAACGCACACGCCGAAAATCGGTACGCATAAACAGGCTGCCGGTTAGCGTCGCGCCGCTAAAATCCGCCCCTTCGCATTGCGCCTCGCTGAGATCGCTGTTATCCAGCTTCGCACGAACGAAATGAGCGTCCGTCAGTACCGCCTGGCGTAAATTACTCTGCTTAAGCTGCGCACCGCTGAAATCTGCACCGCACAGCGTGCCACCAGATGCCACCGCGCAGGTGATAAGCGTGGCGTCACGAAACAGGGCTCGCTCCAGCCGACTCTCTACCCAGGAACAGCCGTCCAGGTACGCTCCGGCAAAAGAGGCGCTTTGCAGTTCACACTGGATAAAACTGCTTTTATTCATTTTTGCCGCGCTGAAGTCAGGTTGCGGCAGCGTAAGTTCCATAAACACACAATTATCCAGCGTCGCGTGACGGAATATGCACTGGCTAAAGCCGGTTTTACGCAGCAGCAGGTTTTCCAGCCGCGCATGGCTGAAATCACACGCGTCAAACAGCGCGTCGGTCATTTCAGATTCTTTAAACTGCGCGCCGGTGAAATTCGTCTGACGGCACTGCGCCAGCGCGAGGCTTGCTTCGGTGAAGTTGCATTCACGAAACGAAGCGCCCTGTAAATCCGTACGTGCCAGCATCGCGTGGCTGAAATCAGCGCCATCAAGCTGGCACTGACTGAGGTTGGCACACTCCAGTAGCGCATTACGGAAATTGGCTCCGCGCAAATCCATGCCGGAGAAATCCGCGCCGGTCAAATCCAGCCCGCTGAAATCCCCGCCCTGCGCCATCGTTCTTTCGGCACGCTGGCGAATAATCAGCGCGATATCGCCAGTCAGTTTGATGGCAGGTGGTTGTTCGGCGGCAGACATCAGATAGAGTTTGTGCAGCGCTTCCCGGCTCTGCTTTAGCTTTTTCTCACTCATGTTGTCGGCGTTGCGCTCGAGTAAATCCTGCATGCGCATCATCGACTCAGGCCCGCGCGGCTGATTTTCCTGCGCATTCATCTGCGGGAAACGCGCCTCCATCTCTGCTTTGCGTGTTTCGGCCTGCGCCTGCATGTGTTGGGCTTTGCGCTCCATCTCTTCGATAAACTCAGGCAAATCTTCCAGTTTTGGAAGCGCGGGTTCCTCCATCTCCTGGAGCAGATCGGCGGTGTCCGCGCCCTGTGCTTCCAGCCGCGCGCGATGCTGCTCACGCAGCTGCATGGCGCGGTTTTGCTGGTTATCGCGCATCGGGCTGTGGTTTTCCTGCACCTCGCTGTCGATCCACGGGCCAATAACATCTTCAGGTAGCAGATCTTTTTCACGGAACGCAAACAGCGCGCCTTTCTCTTTATCCAGCCGCTGATGGAGCACTTTGCGATAGTGGTTGACCGAGCGGGCAGCACCGATTTTTTCCAGCGCGGGCATCAGTTGCAAAACGTCTGCGGCATCGTCTTCATTAATACGTTGATTGCCCTGCCAGATAAGCACCATCTGCTCAAGGTGCGGAAAAAACCACACCGTGGTGGCGCGCAGCGCTATCTCTTCAAACAGGATCTCATCGCCGCGCTGGCGCTGCATAAAGCATCGCGCCTGCCACGGCGGCAGTGTTCCTTCCTGCAAATGCTGCTCCGGGTGCATATTCCAGATGCGCCATGCAGCCTGCGGCGGAAGCGCATCTCGCTCTTCCCACCACTGATCGGGGCTGGCGGCGTTAAATACCCGCCAGTCGATATCGGGCGCGAAGCCGGGGAAATCATGCTGTAACCAGTGGGCATCATAGTTTTTGCCCATCCGGCGAAAGCGGCGAGGCCAGAGAAGATCCAGCGGGCCGAAACAGGCTGGTTCAGGTTTTGCGCGCGGAGACGTGACACGCTGATTTAAGAGTTCAATATTTGGCAGGCGACGGAACCGGGTGCCGTTATGGTTTTCTTCCACCGCACCGATACCGTGCGGGTTTTCCTCAAAACCTTCGCCACCGAAAGCACGGCTCCAGTCGAGACGCATCTGTTCAAAAGGTTTGGCGGCGGTCGGGCGTGAACCGGCCCAGTAGCGATCACCAGTGACGGCCAGCGTTTTACTGAGTTCGCCGATTTCAATGCGTACCGCACAAGCGGTTTTATCCTGATGATGGTGCGAGTAAGCGAAGCCGGTAGCGAGGAATTCGGCGCGCGCTTTCGGCATTGCCATATCCAGCACACCGCCGCTGGTTTGCAACTCACTGGCGGCCAGTTGCCACAACTCGACTTCAGGACGTAATTTTGGTTGCGCGCTCATATCCAGCAGCGCAAGAACAGAAACACCCAGGTGATTTTGCCCCTGCAGGCGAAATGGGCGATTAAGCACGCTCAGCCGCAGCGGTTTAATAATCTTCATATAACATCCTTTGGAAGATTAAGCGTATCGTCGGCGTTTTTTTAACGTCAGGAAAGACCGCCTTACGATGAATAAAATTATGTGTGAAGTAAAAACGGACAATGTATTAAACAGAAGTGCCAGAAATATCAGGTAATTGATTTATAACTTCATCGAAAATCATGTCAGCGACTGCAATTCTTTTCGCCGCTAACCCCTGATATTTCACCCGCAGCTTGAGGCCTTGTTTTAATCGATCAATCTCTTTTGTTTTCAGCAGCGCCGCTGCTTTTTTATGTTGTGTTTGCCGGTCGATAACTATGGTGAAATGGAAAATAAAATATTCCCCTTTGCGGGTGGATTTCAGCGGCGACCATGATTCAAGTACGGCCTCTTTTTCCGGGCCATACCAGTCACGCTGAGTAGCACAATCTTTAATGAGTTTTGCGTTGCCGGTTGGTTCGCGCAGGCCTTTAACGGTGAGATAAAGAAAAAGGGCCAATACACACCATGAAAAGAGCGTTGAGTATTTAGCAATTAATTCCATCATTACTGGCAGTGCCTTATTTCGCTAGAACTCGATTTTAATGACCGCTAAACGGCCTTCGTTTCCTTTCTTCACTTTCATCCGCAGTCCTGGACGAATCAATGACATCTGAGAAATATTCACCAGTGTTTTAGCAGTGTAGAGTTTATTATCACCCGGCAGGTGAAAGCGAATATCATAAAAGAAGTCATTACCAAACCGATCGTCTGTGATTTTGCAGGAAATAATTTTGCTTTCGACAATATCTCCCGGCCAAAGATGGCAAGTCAGAAAGATACCAATATCTGCTTTTTTCTTACTCTCCATTCTGGACAGAAAATAAAAAAACAGAGTGGCTATGACGGACACTGCAATACCGCCATACATAAAATATTTCGAGTAATATTCAAGCTCCATTACGGTATTCCTGATGCACTATTTTCGGTACTGAAATAAGATATTTTTATCGTCGAGATACTTTATTTGTATTTCTTTGCCGGGCTCTAACTGATAAGAGCAGAAAGTATTAACGGCATCCGTACCTTTGATTATTCGCTGGACACCATCGAAATCCACCGCCAGTTCATAGACAACGTTGGTGCTGCTGCCGTCATTCGAACCGGTAGCGCACATGCTCAAAATCTTCGCATTAAGCAGCCTGCCGCGCTGATCTGTCTGATACGCTAAATAACATTGCCTGCCTATATATAAAACGAACCCACCAACAAGTGCGATAACAAGAAGAGCCTCCATGGGAATTACCTCATTATGCAAAATATCTATATCGAAAACCATTAATGGGACCGGAAGAGTAAGAGATGCTCATTATATTTTTTGTTGGCGGTTTAAAAAATGCGTAATGAAAAGTTAATTGCTTAAAATTCAAGGCTTATCAGAAATAGTCATCTTTATTTATAGAGAATTATTTATCCAGTGAGGATGGGATATTAATCTTTATTTTCTTAGGTTCTTTCTTTGAGTAAGTCAGAGGCACCTTTGTTCCTTTTTGATATTCTGTAACCTTAACCGCATCAATAACCGCCTTCCCTTCAGTGTTAACGATTTTATGATCAGCGGTAATAAACCGCACCTGAATGTTCACATTGATAAAAGCGGAATTCTCGCCACTGGAACTACGAATGTTAACAATCTCGCCCTGCGCCTGCCCCGCATCAGTCGGGTCAATTTTAACCGACCCTCTACCAGCCATGATGATGTTATAGACGAAGAAAACAAACATACCAAAAAAGACAACCAGCAAGGGATAAGTAACAAAATAAGAAATTGCCATTTGGACCTTTTTATCATGCCGTATAGTTGTTATTAACGCTTTGAATTTTTTTTGAAATGCAACCCGATAGTATAACCAGTCACGCACCGCTCAAAAAAAGCCAGTTAACTTATTCCATTTCGCCCGGCATAAGAAGTACTTGTTGAGGATCCTGAGGGAGATAGTAAAGCACAACAGTGTTGTTCCTCATGATTTTTATTAAATCCTCAGGCGTAAAAAATCTTTTAGTTGTAACGGTTACAGTTTCATTTTTAGTTGTAAACTCGACAACCATGCGAAATCGAGTATTTCCCGTGCCCGATGCGCCAATTTTCTCCTTACTTAAAATTTTCGCTTCTGTTCTAACTCCTTCTTTTTTAAATTTATCGTGAACAACACCTGTATGGTAACAGAATAAAAGGATGCCAATGCAGACAATAAAAATAATTGAGATGGTAAAAACAGGAGAGTCAAACACGATAGCTGCCATGATTTAAATAATTAAAAGAATATAATTTATATTTTTCACAGTCAAAAACGATTGCACTTACTGAAAAACCGTTATTTTTACAGCCTCCGACCTTCAAAAAAAGCCAACCAGGATTATCTTTGCAACTAACCAATTCGATTCACCATTTACAATAATAGTTATTCCATATCTTGAGGGACCAAATAAATCTGTTGAGGATTTTCTGGCAGATAAAATAGCAGCACAGTGTTTTTCCTCATTACCTTGATCAAGTCCTCAGGTGTAAAATACCTTTTAGCCTGTGCACTGACGATACCATCTGTTGTTTCAAATTCCACTTTTACTTTAAATTTAACATTACCCGTACCGGACACACCGATATTTTTCTTATCAATAATCCTTGCCTCTACTTTAATGCCCTTAGCTCTAAACCTGTCATCATCATAACCGGATTTCATAATCCCATAAATAAGCCAGGCTATAACCAATACAATGATCACAATAGACCACATTGATGAATCTGACATCGATTAACCTTATATAAGAACTGTAATATATGGATTTAAATTCTTAATTTAGAAATAGTTACACCACAGTAGGTAATATTCAGCGCACATCCATTTTTAATGATTTTCATCTGGCTGTTTTTGACGGTGTTGGTTTCTGCCTCAACTACCATAGCTGTGCACTAAGCACGATAAAAGAGTAAGACGTTGCCGATGACAACGTCTAGATTAAGCCATATATTTAATTACTTTATCCGACTTTCTGATTCAAGTATCAGCCATATTTTTTTAGGATTTTCTTTCTTGTAGTAAATATCCACTTTGCGCTCTCGCTCGAGAGGCATCATATCTAACACAGTAACAACTTGTGTTTTTTCCAGACTTATATCTTGACCATCTTGCGTAGTAAAAGAAAGCGTAAAGACACATTTTGGCGAACCAGTACCTGAAGTGGATATTTGCTTGATATTATTTATCTTAGCAACTGTCCTTATACCGTTCTTTTTAAAATCATCATGAGCCATCCCTGTATGGAATACCAAATAAATAAGGAAGCATGGCGTTACAATGCTTAATATCAGGCCAACATTATCGCCAGTGAACATTATGACCTCTTAAGATTTATATTTATCGATAAGATGGCTTTAAATGAATAATTTCAACTAGCTAAAATGTAATAACAAAGGAAATTATATGCATATGATACCAATTCAAAACTATCTTTATTCATCGTTTGAAAAAAGCGGCATAGGTTTTATTTATAATCGATAGCCATCACAGCTATACGTGGTGGATTATCAGCATTATATTTTATTATTAGAGTTAAACCTTTCTGAATCTTATGTATCTCATTAGGTCTAACCAGACCTTTTGCGACATATTTTTTCCTTGTGTCATTAATAGTAGCCGTAAAAGTAAAATCGTATAAAAAATCATTGCCGTACTTGGTATCTGTTTGATGCCATGATTCAAGTGACGTCTCAATAATTTGACCACTCCACTTTTCTCTGGATGACCAGTCACGCAGAGTGGTAACTTCATCTTTATTCGGCTTTAATGTTGAAAAGGCCAGTATAATCCCCAGGATAGATACGATAACGCCGATTATTAAGGGAGTTTCTGTAAAAGCACTCATATTCACCTTCATATAAATAAATGAATTGCACTAATAACTAAATTTTGGACAGAGTTTTCAATTTTCGTAAGCGACCTTTTATTATCTATTGTCTTTACTGAATAGCTAACTAATGTTCGACTCATACTTAATGCAGTACTACCATAACTAACTGCCGTCAGCGATGACCCCATGCCTGTCGTGCCTATTGAATTACCAGTTAAAGATACATTATTACCTGTTATGCTTTCATTAAATCCTGTAATTGAAAAAGAATGTACAGAGGTTTTCACCCAATTGGATGGAGACTCTATGCTAATTTTCTTGTCACTTTTTATAGTTATTTCGTTTGGACTTGATATAAACGTTTTCCCTGACTCAATTATTTGAGTCCAGTCGCCTTTAATATTAACGTTAACATCACCGCTGATCGTTTCCCTCTTCCCCCCCGCAACAATGGTTGTTTCCTGTCCCTGATCAAATTTCTCCGTAACTAGTTTAGTAACATGATGCAAATTCGTGCCGTCAATATCGATAATACGATCACCTTTAATATTAACAATATCACCGCCGCTGGTGATATTCAGCGTACGCCCATTCTTGATAGTTTCCGTCTGGCTGTTGTTGAAGGTGGTGGTTTCCGCTTCATCTACCGTGGTCGTGCGCTTCGCACGATAGTGGAACGAGGCGTCGCCGGTGACATCGTCTTTCTGCTCTTTCAGAATGGTCGTCGTGCGATTGCCATCAATGTTGACCGTCTTGTCATTTTCCACCGAGACTTTCATATCTTTTTCGGAATGCAACTCGACAGCTTCGCTTCCGGCGCGATCCTCAAAAAACAGGTAGCTGGCGTTGTCTTTACTGCCGTCTTTGCTGCGGGTCATGAAGCCCATGCGCGTTGAGTCACCCGGCAGTGACCACGGCGGCATGCTGGATTCGTTATAGACGCGTCCGGTGACGATTGGTCTGTCCGGGTCGCCGTTGATAAAGTCGATCACCACTTCGTCGCCCACGCGCGGGATTTGCACCCCGCCGAAGCCCTGCCCCGCCCAGGCACTCGACACACGCACCCAGCAGGAGCTGGTGTCATCGCCTTTTGCCAGCCGGTCCCAGTGGAATTTCACCTTCACCCGGCCATATTTATCCGTCCAGATACTCTCGCCCTGCGGGCCGACCACTTTTGCCGTCTGCGGACCGTAGGTTTTCGGCCACGCCGTCACCGCTGCCGGGCGGAACACCACCGACGACGGAATGACGGTGAAATCGATGCGGTGAATAGTTTCGCCATCGGAACCGCTGGCGTAGCGGTTTTCCTCGAAAAAGTAGTTCGCTTCGGTGGTCAGGTACTCGCCGTTATCACTGAAAAACGGTGCGTTATACAGCGAAAAGGTGTTCCCCGGGGCAACGCCAATCGCCGTGGCGGTGCCCTGAATCTGCTGATGCTCCACCTGCCAGCGCTCCTGGCGGATACGCGCGTAATACTCACCGTGACCGTGCTCGACAAAACGCCCCGGCCAGTCGTAAACATCGATGCTGCCCGGCTGCGGTGATGCGGGGTTCTGCCGCGCCTGGAACAGCCAGGCGTTGGGTTTGCGAAAATCGTAATCATCCAGACTGTAAATGCCCGGCGTCACGCTGTCCTCCAGCGCCCACTGGCTGATGCCCTCTTCATCGGTGCTGCCGCCCGACGGCGTCTGGTGGTACGGAATGGTTTCATACCCGCTGAAGGGCTGATGTTCGGTCGCCGCGTCGGTCAGCACCAGCACATGGCGGTCGGCTTCGTGGCGGAAATGGTAGGCGATACCTTCAAGTTCCATCAGGCGGCTGATGAAATCGAGGCTCGATTCCTGGTACTGCACGCAGTAATCCCACGTGCGGTAGCTACCGGTCAGCTTATCTTCCACGTTCACCTGATATTCGCCGAGCAGCGTTTTCACAATCTGCGGCGCAGTCTGGCCCTGGAAGATACGCAGGTTGCGGTCGCGTTTCATCGGCCACAGATCCGGCTCCACAGTGAGCTGATACACCGCGTAACGGGTACCCGAAAGCTCCACGGCGCTCACCGCCACGCGGGTGATTTTGCCATTGATATGACGCGTTCCCATTCCCTGGGTCGGAATATTAACCGTTACGGATTGACCCAGCAACTTGCTGCGGTCTGCGCGCGCATCGGTGCCCAGTACCGTCAGCGCCAGCGTAAATGACTCCGACAGCGCTTCGCGCCCGGTAAGTTTCCAGAAAAGTAAGCCCTCAACGGGTAACGTCGCCGTGATTCTGTTCTGCATAACGAGAGATCCCTACTCAGTGTCTGTCAGCGGCAATCTCCGCACGGTAAAACCCGCACGCTATTTTGCACGATGAAATTTAATACTCTGGATGATTTGTTGATATTGCTTTTGATTTTCTTCACTGAATTCGCCAGGGCAGGTACCCACGTAGCTCACCATTTTTTTTCCGGCGAGATCGTCGAGCAAAATTAACGTTTGGCGTTGGAAGATAACGTGGTTGTCATTTTTGAACTGGTAGAAGAGTTCCACAGCGGGATAACCGTCCACTTCCAGCATTTCCGACGATTCAAGGTGAAAATCAATGAGCGTCATCTCCAGCTCACGCGTTTTTCGGGCAGCGAGGGCGTGAACTTTATCGTCGGCTTTTGCATTACTTCGCGATACGACAAACGTAAATTCACCGCCACCCTGATTGCTGTGTGTTAATAAATTCATAGTTCTGTCTTTTTAATATAACGAGCGAGACGAGCGTTGTTATTGCAATAAGGAAACATTGCAACATCATGCAATGTGAAAAATGACGCGCGTGGGAAAGGCTTCCCACGCGCTGCCGGGCGTCAGCCCGGAGGAACCATCACTATTGTGCTTGCGGGTTAATAAGCCAGGTGCCTGGCTGCCCAATGGTAATGGTCTGGCTGCGGGTCTGGCCATTGCCCTGCAACACCAGGTTATAACGCCCCGGTTGCAGTTTCAGCGAAGCAAAACCGTTAGTTGCAGGAGAAACAGACTGCGCTTCGCCGTTCAACGTCAGTTTTTCGCCCTCGTTCATGCGAACGAAAATCTGCGCAACCGGCTCCTGCGCCGCAGGTGAGGTAGTCTGGTTTTGTGCCTGCGTCTGCGTGGTTTGCGCAGGCGTCGCCGCAGGGGCGGTGGTTGTCCCCTGCACCGTCTGGCGCGGCGGCTCAGACGCTTGCGGCGTGGTTTGTTGCTGCTCGGCGTTGCTGGTATTCTGCGTCGCCGCATTGTCCGGCGAGGAACTCCCGCCAAACAGCGCCGCACCCGCAATCACCCCAACAATAACGCCAGCGGCCACCAGCCCCGGCACTTTGTAACGTTTAACGCTACTCAGCGCATCGGTTTTTTCCGGTATTTCTTCGACCGGCACCAGCATGGTGCCAGGCTGTTTCACACTCATTACGTCGTCGATCCCGGCGACCGGCATTTCAATCAGCGCGGCAAATTCATCTATCGTTTGCGGGCGATCTTCCATTTTCAGCGCCAGCGCGCGATCCACCGCCTGCAACAGCGTGTGCGAGTAACCCGGCAATCCGCGCTGCGTCAGCGGCACATAGGTGTCCTGGATGCTGCGCACCACACTTACCGGCGGCGGCGAGCCAATAATCAGCGTGTGCAACACCGCACCAAGAGCATAAATATCAGTCCACGGCCCCTGCTCGCTTTCGTTGTCGTCGGTGTATTGTTCAATCGGCGCATAACCGGGACGCAACATGGTTTCGGTTTCATCGGAAACCGAGCCAATACTGCGACGCGCAGAGCCGAAATCGAGCAACACCGGCAGGCCGTTATCCTGAATCTGGATGTTATCCAGCGAGATATCACGGTGCAGGTAGCCTTCGTCATGAATGGTTTTGATAGCGCCCAGCAGCATCGGCAGCATGCGGCGGATCCACGCTTCATTAATCAGCGTCGGGTTCTTTTCACGCAGTCGGGAAAGCGTGGTACCGCTGTAAAACACCGTCCCCATGTAGGCGGTGTCGTTCTGCACCCAGAAGCGCAGTACATGCAGCAAGTTCGGGTGATTGAAGCGCGCCAGCAGACGCGCTTCCTGAATAAAACTGTTCAGCCCGGCGGTAAACGCTTTACTGAAGCGCTCACTGCGCAGCACCAGCGTCATGTCGTCATTACGTACCGCCAGCGACGACGGCATAAACTCTTTAATCGCGATGGTTCGCTCAAGCTGGTGATCCTTGGCGCGATAGACGATGCCAAAACCACCGCCGCCGATCACTTCTAAAATTTCGAACTCGTTGAAGCGATATCCCGGTGGCAGTGCATTCGGTACACTCCGGTTGTTATCGTGATCCGTCATATTGGAAAACTCTCTTGATAATGGCTTTACGCCGCAAACTGACAGTGAAACTCACCCTGCTCAAACGTGACCCGTAAGCGCTTATATTGCTCGTCGCGCGCGCTGGCGTCGAGTAATAGCTGGCTCATCAGCGGCAGCAGTGTATTGGTAAGGATGGCGTCCACCATACGGCCGCCTGATTCGACTTCCGTGCAGCGGGCAACAATTTGCGCCACCACGCTGTCGTCCACTTCCGACACAATCCCGTGGTTATCCGCCAGGCGGCGCTGAATGCGTTTAAGCTGCAAGCGCACAATCATCGCCAGCATCTCGTCGCTGAGCGGGTAGTACGGCACCACCAGCAAACGTCCCAGCAGCGCTGGCGGGAAAACTTGCAACAGCGGCGGGCGCAGCGCATCGCGCAGGGCGTCCGGTTCCGGCATCAGTTCCGGATCGGCACACATGCCGGTAATCAGCTCAGTCCCGACGTTGGAGGTGAGAATAATAATGGTGTTGCGGAAATCGATATGGCGGCCTTCGCCATCTTCCATCCAGCCTTTATCGAACACCTGGAAGAAGATTTCATGCACGTCCGGGTGGGCTTTTTCGATCTCATCGAGCAGCACCACGCTGTAAGGACGGCGGCGCACCGCTTCGGTTAACACCCCGCCTTCGCCGTAACCGACATAGCCCGGAGGCGCGCCTTTCAGCGTCGAAACCGTATGCGCTTCCTGGAACTCACTCATGTTGATGGTGATAACGTTCTGCTCGCCGCCATACAGCGACTCCGCCAGCGCCAGCGCGGTTTCGGTTTTACCGACGCCGGACGGGCCACACAGCATAAAGACGCCCACCGGTTTGTTCGGATCGTCCAGACGCGCACGCGAGGTCTGCACACGTTTGGCAATCAGTTCCAGTCCGTGGCGCTGTCCAATTACGCGTTCGTTGAGGGTATCGGCGAGTTTTAGCACCGCGTCGATTTCGTTTTTCACCATCCGCCCCAGCGGAATGCCGGTCCAATCGGATACCACGGCGGCGACCACGTTGGCATCGACCGAGGTAAACAGCAGCGGCGCGTCGCCCTGTAGCGCCCGCAGTTCTGCCTGCTGTTGCGTCAGCGTGGCGCGTAAATCGGCCAACGCCTCTTCCGGCGAGGTGTGCAGTTGTGCGCGCAGCGCAATAATCGCGTCAACCAGCGCCTGCTCCTGCTCCCAGCGCGCCGTCAGTTCGTCGCGTTGTTGCGCCAGTTTTTCCAGCTCGACCTGCAATTTCTCCACACGATCGCTTTCACCGGTCGCCATTTTCGCTTCACGGTTGGCAATCTCAATTTCTACGTCCAGCGCGGCGATGCGGTGCAGGCAATCTTCCAGCTGCGGCGGCGGAGAACTTTGGCTTACCGCGACGCGCGCACAGGCGGTGTCGAGCAGCGCAACAGCTTTATCCGGCAACTGGCGCGCCGGAATGTAGCGGTGCGAGAGTTTCACCGCTGCGACAACCGCTTCATCCAGCAGCAGCACGCGGTGGTGTTTTTCCAGTGCCGAAACGGTGCTGCGCAGCATCAGCACCGCTTTTTCTTCGTCTGGCTCCGCAACTTGTACGGTCTGGAAACGGCGGGTCAACGCCGGATCTTTCTCAATGTATTTTTTGTATTCCGCCCAGGTGGTCGCGCCAATGGTGCGAAGCTGGCCACGCGCCAGCGCCGGTTTCAGCAGGTTGGCGGCATCGCCCGTACCCTGCTGGCCGCCTGCGCCAATCAGCGTGTGGATTTCGTCGATAAACAGAATGATCGGCGTCGGGCTCGATTGCACTTCGTTAATCAGCGACTGTAAACGCGCTTCAAATTCGCCTTTCATTCCCGCGCCCGCCTGCAACATACCTATATCCAGCAGCCACAGTTGCACATCTTTCAGCGGTTCCGGCACATCACCAATAGCTATGCGCAGCGCCAGCCCTTCCACGACGGCGGTTTTACCGACGCCCGCTTCACCGGTCAGCAGCGGGTTGTTCTGGCGGCGACGCATCAGAATATCCACCATCTGGCGGATCTCTTCATCGCGCCCCACTACCGGGTCAATTTTACCGTCGCGCGCCCGGGCGGTCAGATCCTGACCATACTGCGCCAGCGTGCCCTGCTGCTGCGGAATACCCGCACCAGCATCATCGTTCAGCGCCACGGTGACTTGCTGGCTCTCTTTGCTGTTGGCGAAAATGGCATCGAAGCCATCCAGCAACGCATCGGCGCTGATACGCTCAAACTGCGGCGAAATGCCTTTCAGCACGTTCGCCAGGCTCCAGGTTTTCAGGATCCCGGCCAGCAGATGGCCGCCGCGAATGCGCGTCACGCCATATTTTAGCGAACCGTAAACCCATGCGCGCTCAACGGCGGTATCAATGTGTTCTGACAAGTCGGAAACCGAACTTGCGCCGCGCGGCAGTTTGTCCAGCGCCGCGACGATATCGCGCGTCAGCGCCTCTTCATCCAGCGAAAAGTGGCGAATAACCTGTTGCAGATCGCCGTCCGTCTGTTGCATCAGTTGATGCAGCCAGTGAACCAGCTCCACATACGGGTTGCCACGCAGCTTACAAAAAGCGGTGGCACTTTCCAGCGAGGTAAATAACAGCGTATCGAGTTTGCCGAACAGAACGGCGCGGCTGATTTCTGACATGAGTTCATCCATTTTTCATAATTAGTGTGCATTCATCCTTGCAAGCCAGCTCGTCGTGCGATACGACATGCAGGATGTGTGCGTACGTCAGACCAGGAAACTAACCACGGAGGTTACCCCTCCGGGCTGAAAACTAAATCTCCTCGCGCTTGTGGCGTCGGCTGCGCGCCAAGCCAGGCGCTGTACCCCAGACGCCCGGCGCCGCCAAGCGTGGCACCGGTGACATCTTCGCTGCGCAAAATCACTTTCACCGCCCACTGGTACTCAATGCCCAGATACTGGCGCACCCAGTCGCGTAATGCGGCGACATATTTTTCACCCGGCATAAAACGCCGATAGGTATCAACGGGAAGCGGGCCAATTTCGATGCGAAACTTATGGCACACATCACGCACAGCTTCGCCAAGAAATGCCGATTGTCCGAGGCGCGGCGCGTGTCGCCCACCCTGTAAGCGCGCGCGTTCACGTTCGCTGAGCGGCATCCATTGCGGCACATTTTCGACAATGGTGACCGGCACATTGAAATAGCTGCGCAGGATCTTCTCCAGCCCTTCCGGGTCGCGCCCGTTGCGGGTCAGATGCCCGGCAAGGGCAAAGCGGGCGTGCGGGCTTAAGCAGCCTTTTTCCAGTTGCCCTGGTTGCCCCATGCCGACCAGCGAAGCGATGTACTGCTCAAAACGTTTGTTATCCTGGCGATCCAGCGAAACGGTCGGCTGCGCATCGGCCCAGGCGCGATAAAACAGTAATACCAGGCGGTGATGAAAGAGATCGGCGAAGGCGCTCAGGCTGTCATCCTGGTGGTGCGCAATTCGCTCGCTGGCATATTCAGTCAGGTGAACCGGTAGCGGGCCGTTGGGGCCAAACAGGCCAAAACTCAGAATTGATACGTCATACAGCGGCGAGTTTTCGCGTTGGCGAACGCTCGATAGCGTCGACGGCGCAAAGCCAAGAGAGGGTTTTTGACCAATGCGCAGCGGTTCGAAACGCGGTAGCGGCGCGCGTCCCAGCGGGTAACGTTCGCCGCCACGCGCATCAACGCGGCGCAGCAGAGTAAACAGATCGTAACGCCACGGCGTCGCCATCACGTTTTGCCAGAACGCCTCCGGCAGCGCACTGGCGCGCGTAATGACCGGCGCGCTGCTCAGCGTCTCGGTCATATCAGCGCCCTCTTGCCCATGCGCGGCGGCCAGTAACCCACTTCCCCGCGCTGCTGGCTCTTAAGCGTGAATTCGGTAAAGCTGTTCATGCCCACCAGACGGGCAAAAACACGCTCCAGTACGCTGCCAAACAGATACGGGCTGAAGCCGGAAAACGCCTGCTCATCCACCGTCAGTGTAATGCCAATACCGCGCGCGAAAACAATCGGCCCCGGTTCCGGCACGCGGCGATGTACCGGTTCGAGCACGCAGTGGCGCACGCCTTCAATCTGCCGTGCGACCGGCGCTTCCGCCAGCCGGGTATAAAGCCCCAGCAACTGGCGCAGCGCCGCAGCGCCTTCGCCGTCTTCACCATCCATCAGGCTTAAGTAGTTCATCTGCAACTGGCTGATCAGCCGCCAGGTGCTCAGCCCTTCTGCCAGCGCCGGGCGTGGCGGTGTCGGGCCTTTACGCAGTTGTAAGGTTTTGACCGGCAGCGAATCCGGCAGTACAAACTGGCCGATATCCTGCTGCAACATCAGCGGCAGATCGCGGCTGGTGCACAGCACTTCGGCGGTGATATAGCGTAACTCTTCACGCCACGGCGCATGCTGTTCATCCACCAGCGAGGCGAACACTTCAGAACCGATGTAACCGGTACGCGTGCCGTAACGCTGCGCATGTTCCGATAACGCCCGCTGTTCGCGGCGCAGCGAAAAGTAAGCACCGTAGTTGCCTTCGTCCTGGCTCCAACTGCTCCAGAACGGGCGAAAGGTCTGCTCATCGCGCTGGCCATCAATGCTGGCGTGAATTTTGGTAACGGCGTAGATCTCGTAATCCAGCGGGCGGATGTTATCGACCACCAGATGATACTCATGCAGGCTGTCACTCAGCTTCTGGCGTTCCGCCACTTTCGGGAACAGGTTAATCACCGGCGTACAGTGCAGCGCGAGGTGGCTTTTATCCACCACCCGTTCAAGCTGGGCATCGGCTTTGTCGAGCAGAATGATGATATCGAAAGACTTTGCTTCGCCGCTTTGCGCCAGCATCGGGCGCAAGCCCTGCAGGCTGATAAACAGGAAACGTGACGGAAAGGCGAAGTACTCCTGCAACAAGCGATAGCCGTCAAAGTTGCGCAGATCGTCCGGCAGCAACGCCTGGTCTGCGCTGAACCCTTCCTGGCGCAGCGCATCGTCTGCCAGCACCAGCGGCGCGGTTTTCTGTCCGTTCGCCTGGCACAGCATCCCCACCTGGTGACCCATTACCAGTTCGAGGAGTTTAAGCGCCTGCATATCCGGGCCGCTTAAGAAGAACTCCAGACGGTCGAAATCAAGATGGCTGAGGTTCACCGGGCCGTCGCAGCTCAGGCGAATACGCAGTGCGCTTTGCGCCCCGCGCTGGCTTAAACCGACCTGCGCCAGCGGCAGATCGGCGGGTACGCCGCCCAGCTCCACCTGGCTAATTTTCAGCGGCAGCAGCGTGACATCATGCGCGGTGGTGTAGCTACAGGTGACGCCATTCTTTTTCATCACCTGGCTGTCCATCATGGTGCCGCGCGGCACCACAAAACCGTTGCTCAAATCGCCTTTCGCGCTGTCAGGTTGCAGTTCGGCAATCGCCATTGATGGCGTGGGCGCAAGGTAATTCGGCGCGACCATTTCCAGCAAGCGCTGAGAGAAACGCGGGAACTCGGCGTCCATTTTTAACTGTACGCGCGAGGTCAGAAAGGCAAAACCTTCCATCAGGCGTTCGACATACGGGTCGGAGACGTCCATGCCGCGCATGCCCAGACGCCCGGCAACTTTCGGGTAGCGCCCGGCGAACTCCTGACCCATTTCGCGCAGCCAGGCCAGTTCGCGGTTGTAATATTCGAGTAATTTGCTGTCCATCGTTACCCCGCGTCTTTCAGCTCGAAATGCCCGTTTTCCAGATCCACATCGGTACGAAACAGGAACTCCAGCGGATAAGGCACGCACCACAGGCGGCCTTTGATCTCAATCGACAGGACATTATGCAGATCCAGCGACTGGGTATCGGAGATGCAGCGCACCTGCAATCCTTGCGGAAGAATGCGCGGTTCAAAATGCAAAATCGCGTCAGTCAGTTTGCGCTGGATATCCTGCCATTCGATATCCGACATGCGCTTGCCCGCCAGCGGCGATACGCCAAAGTTCACCACCGAACGCCGCACCTGGTCGAAAGCCGACAGATCCTGCTGCGCTTCGTTATTAATGGTGTTGAAAAGCCACTGCAAATCGCGCAGCACATGGCGGCGCAGCGCTGAGTGCGAAACCAGAGTGTTATTCACCGGCTCCTGCGCTTTATCCGGCGCGTCATCCGTCAGGCGATCGAGCAGCGAAGGCTGCATTTTATCGCGCGCGCCAACGGTTTCTTTACCGCGCCGTGAGCGCCAACCGCTACGCAGCAGGTCGCCCTCTTCATCATGCGCAGAGCTACTCATCTGCGGCTTCCACGTTAAAACTTACTGTCGCGAGATCGAGCAGCGAATATTCAGCGCTGTCGTTGAGCCACACTTTTTGCCCCTGCCCGATATAGTGCGGCGCATCACCAGGCAGTTGCTGCCACTCGGTAACGCGACACAGCTTAAAGCGGTCATCGGCATTGACATCCAGCGGGTAGCGCGCCGGGATCTGGCACACCTGTTCACTGCCATCCTGCAAGCGCACCAGCGTGTGACGCCACACTAAATCAGTCACGCTGGCCGGGGATTGAAACTGCATCGCGGCAATCGCGCTGAACGGCAGCCAAAAATAGCGGCCATTGACGATAGCTTCGCAGACCGGGCCAAAGCGGCAATCGCCATCCATCAGCCAGTCAAAGCGCAGGGTTTGACCGTCTTGCGTCGTCAACTGGCCGGGGTTGGCATCGGCCATTTCCAGCGCGGCTTCGCGATGGGCACCGGCATTCGTCGCTTCCGGGTCAAGCGCGCTGACCATTGCCGCCAGCCACGGCCATTGTTGATCCGGCGTGACCGGCCGCGCGCGACCGGCCATCACTTCCACTCGCTGACGCTCGCCTTCAATGGCTTGTTCCAGCAGCGTCACCGTCGGCTGTGCCTGCGGTTTTAATGCCTGCCAGCTTTTTAACTGCGCCCGCGCACGCGACCAGTTGCCATCCAGGCACAACAGTTGGGCGAAAGCGGCGCGCAGATCGGCGTCGCCCGGCTGGGTGCGGATACGGCTTTCGAGCTGCGCCAGGCTTTCCTGCAACGATTCGCCCGCCAGTTGTTGAAACAACGTATTCATCGCCGCTCCTTAGTTAACGGTTTTGTAGGTGCCAACCGCCGGGTTGCGCAACTGCGGGTGCAGCGAGTCAATCAGCAAAATGTTCAGGTGAGTGCCCGGTTCAAACCACGGCGTCCACGCTTTGCGTACTTCTTCAATACGTGCCTGTAAACGCGCTTCGTCATTAGCCACATCGCGAGAGATTTCCACCGCCACGGTGCCGTTGGCCTGCCAGCCATTAAGGGCGTCAACATACGGCAGGATCATCCAGCTCTGCGCCAGAGTGCCTTCGCTGACCACCATCCGTTCGTTGTTGACGGTAGTGATCAACAGGCGATCCGCATCCACATTGGCATTCAGGCCACTGACCGGGAAACCGTGTACAAAGGTCATGGTGATTTTCTTTTCCACGCCGTTGCTGAGTTGCGTCACCACGCTGCGCCCGTTCAGCCAGCCGCCCTTCTCACACTTGCCATCTTCTTTGGCGGGAATAAACAGCGCGGGCGTACTGGCGCCGCCCTGCCAGAACGTGCGCAGATGGCAGCCATCCTGCAAAGTGAACTCCTGCCACGGCGCACGGCTGGCGGGCGGCGAGAGATCTTCAGCACGCCCGGTAGGCGCAATTAATCCGGAGGTTGGGGTTGCGGCTGGCGCGGTAGTCGCACCGGTTGAGGTGACTACCGGATCCCACTCTTTGGCTTTATCGGCGGTGCCTTCAGCCAGCGTCGCGCCTTGTGGGTCGGTCAGTTTCCAGCGCACCTGCGTCAGCGTGCCGCACTGGTTTTCCAGCAGCGCGCCAAGACGCGGTAAAAAGGTGTTCAGTACCGAGGGTTTTTTATCGCCGCTGGCGACAATGCGCAGCGGCAGTGTCTTCGCACACCAGCTTTTTGGCGTGTTATCGGCGATGTTGTCGATCCAGACATCCAGTTTTTGCGAAGGCGATTGCACGATGCGGTAGTTTTCTGCCTGCACGCTGCCACACACTGCCAGCAGGGCCAAACCCGGTAGCCAAAGTTTCATAAAAGTCCTTGTAAGCTGTATCAATCACGAAGAGGGAAAAACTGCGCGGCTTCAGAGAGCGTATGCAAAAGCGTCGTCTCCTGAGGCGTGCCCATCCACACCGCTACGGCGCTATAGTTGTCCTGCTGGGTCTGCGCCCCGACACCGTTTTTCAGCAGGATTTGATTCATCAATGTCAGCCACTCATCCGGCGTATTGACCATGTGCAGCGACTGTTGCATCTGTTCCTCGGTGACGCCGTGCCAGAAACCGTCCGTGCACAGTAAAAAAGCATCGCCATCTTCAATCGGCACCACATCACTGTAGCTCGGTTCACGCTCATCCTCGCCCAACCCCAACGCGAAATAGAGCAAGTTACCGTTGATACCTTCAGTCTGGTGCCCGGCGTCTTTCATCTGCTGGACAAGGCTGTGATCGGTGGTGACGTGATAAAGCCAGCCGCGACGAAACAGGTACAAACGGCTGTCACCCGCGTGCGCCCAGTAGGCGAGCTGGTAATCGCGGTCGATAAACAGGCTCACCATGGTGGTGCCCATACGGTGATAATCCCGCACCGCTTTTTGCTCTTCGCGAATGGCGCGATTCGCGCCATTCACGTACTGACGAATGTACTGGGCATTAAGGTGCTCATCACCGTCGAACCGGGTGATAATGGCGTTTCGCGCCAGTTGCGCCGCCACGTCACCGCCGGGTAAACCGGCGATCCCGTCGCAGACCACAAAGCAGGCGGCGCGTTCGCCGATGGTTTCCCCGGTCTGATCCTGATTACTGGCACGTTCGCCCTGTCGCGAAATAGAGGCCGTGCTGATATTCATTCTTCCGATCCGCTTTGTGAGTCTTTGTACTGGTTGACTTCCATGTCGTAAGCGTGGAGAAACGCTTCGCCAAACAGGGTATGGAAGTCATCGTCAATCTCACCGGCCGTCTGGGCGTAGGTGCGGACGTAGTAATCCCACAAGGCGGCTTTACGGTTGGAGAGCACACCAAGCCGCGCCGTCGCACCGTCGCGTTTGGCGTCATCTTCCAGTTGCTCCGGGTTAAACTGCTGCAGCATGGCGGCAATAATGGCGCGAATCCCGGAGATCATCCCCAGTTGGTGCGCCTGTAAATCGATCAGCGCATCGCGCACCGATTTTTTCGGCGGCATAAAGCCTGGCATACGCGTACCGAACATCTGCATCAGCACGGTTTTACCGGACGGTAGCAGTTTGAACGGGTTGTTGGCATCGTCCAGCACCATCGTCATGTCCGCTTTTACGCCGCGCTTAAGAATAGAACGCGACGATAACAGCGCGACGGTGCCCTGTGAGAACATGCTCAGCATCTGACCAAACTGGCGCATATTTTCTTTATCAAACTGCGGCACCGGCTGCATGTCGCCAAGCCCCATTCCCTCCAGCAGCGCGTCGAGCAGTTCGCCTTTCAGCACATCGCTGCCGTCACCACTGCTGGCAGACGGCACGCTTTTTGCCTCATTGCTTTGCACCGGGTCGATACGCAGACGCCCTTTCGGTGTTTGCGCAGCGCTGCGTTGTACCGTCTGCGGCGTTGGCAAAGTGATCCCGGCATAATCCCGTGGCTCTTGCGCCTCTTCCGGCGCGGAAACTGGCGCGTTGTCGGCAAACAGCGGTGTCGCGCTTAAATCTTCCGGGCGCAGCTCGGTAATAATCGGCTGGGCAGTTGGCGGCGGTTCCGGCGTGTTCAGATCGGTAATGATCGACTGTGGCTCGGCCGGTTTCTGCGCGACCAGTTCGTCGGCATGCGCCAGCGGCACCGCACCACTCAGCAGGCCAAGCGGATCGTCGCTGCGGGTTTGCTGTGTACTACCACTGCCGCCAAACAGCGCCAAAGGATCGAGTTCATCGCTATCCGGCGTGTGTGGTTTTTGTGTCGGTTCAACCGGCGGCACCAGCGCTGATGGCGTGGCATCATTGAAAATGCTGTCGTTTTTAAACAACTGCTCATCGTTGAACAGTTGATCGGAAGCCAGCGCTTTCGGCGTCACCAGCGGTTCGTTGTTATTGAGCAGCGACAGCGGATCTTCCGGGTTACGTTCCGGCCCTTTCGGCGCGGCGAACGGATTGAGGTTTTGCGCTTCCTGCGGTTTCGTGCGGCTGCTGGAGATACTGTCGGAGATGGAAAACTCCTGCATCAGGCTGTCCCAGATTTCCGTCGGCACGGACGCCGGTGCGCCTTCTGCCGCGTTTTTCTGCGCCGGAGCAGGTGCCGTTTTTGCCACCTGCGGCTGCGCTGGCTTCGGGTACATCTCTTCAGCCATGCGGGTAACAGGACGGGTATCCTGAATCAGATCGGTGACTTCAATACGGTATTCATCGATGCCAAGAATATCGCCATCTTGCAGTTCAACCTGACGACCACGTTCCAGGGGGATGTCATTCAGTACGACGCGGGTTACGTTGCCACGGTTGGTGACGCGGCATTCGCCATTTCCGGCGATATGAACAATCGCCTGCAAACGTGAAATGGAACGGTCGTTGTCCGGCAGCACCAGATTGTTGTCCGTGCCGCGGCCAATGGTGCCGCCCGGGGGATAAAAGTCGCAGCTATTTTGTGGCGGCTGATGACCGGGTTTACTGGTAATAATAGTGAATCGCATCGCGTATTCCTGCTGGAGTTATGTGCACTCAAACGGTGCCGCTTTAGCTAAAACGGCTGCGTTTGAAGACAAGCGAAAAGAAGGTTGACGTTCGCGAACCCGGCGCAGCCACCGGATAAGTCTCTTGTTTTACTGGATTTTACTGACCAATTCAAAGGTCCGATCTTGCATCGATTTTGTTAAGCAGGCGGTGTCGGCCTGGCACTGATTGCGTTTTTTAAGCCAGTCGCGCTGCACCGCTTTCATTCCCGCTAGCGCGACCCATTTCACGCGCGCCGGGGTAAATCGAATGATACTTCCTGTCATATTTTCCCTTTCATCCAGGCCAGTAACGCGCATTCAATACATACACGGTTTTATTTTTAGCAGGGATGGCCGTTCGCCATCCCTTTTACACGAAACGACTCAGACCCCATCCAGGCTGTGCGCCAGTGTTTCCAGACGATCGTTCATCGATTTTTTCAGGCATTGCACATCGCCATTGCAGCTATTGCGCTGGCTTAACCAGGCTTTCTGCTGCGATTGCAGTTTGTTTTCCAGATCTTTATTGCCCAGGCTTACCGCTTCTTTGCGAAACGAACGGTAAGAACGGGCAACGCTGTTATCCAGCGCCGCCAGCTCGCGATCGCCGCAGATTGCTTTTTCCGGCGCAGACGCCGCTTTTGCACAATCAAACGAGGCCTGCGGTTTGCTGTTTTTATCCACTGGGGTGAGTAAAAGGATGGTGCCATCCGTCCAGTTCAGCAGTAAGCGCTGGTTAACTAACGCCAGACTGGCGTCGCTACCCGCATCGCCGTTGGCAAAGTGACCCGAAGCGCAGGTAATATTTTCGACCTGCGTTTTCGCTTTCCCGTCTAACCCCAGCTCATAAGTTTTCGCCGCGTCTTTCTCCGGGATAGACTGCGTTGCTGCAACCCAGGCATCCAGCGTGCTGCTATTTTCTTTCATTGTCGGTGACTGGCAATTTGACCCGCCAGGCAACGTGGTGCTGATACCTTGCGGTGTCACGCTCAGAAAGCGCCCAACAAGGCGATCATCATTGAACTGATAGTTCAGGGTGCGTTCAGTTTCGGTATTAATAAACGCTTTCTCTACCTGCCACTCGCCTTGTACAGGTGAGTTGCCCGCCTGCACCGCCGCAGAGAACAATGCCAGGCAAGTGAGCGTTGCCGCTACGATTTGTTTATTGTGAGTCGTCATTGATCAATTTGTCCCGTAGTCGCCGTTTAAGAAAAGATTCACTTCAAAATTACGACGATTAATCAAACCCTTCATAACTTTGTGTTTGCTGGTATTGGCGCGCTTAATCTCGGTCATCGCGTCAGAGATCTGCCCGCGGTTGATAAAACCAAACACGTTGCTCAGCCGCCCGCCGGGGTTATAGGCAAAGGAAACCAGCGCGTCGAATTCATACTGCTTTAGCGGCACAAAAATACCATTTCTCACCGCGTTAACGTACGGCGGAACGGTTGCACGCAGTAAATTTGTTTCTTGATCGGCCGTCAGGCGCACCAGTTTTGCGTTATCCGCGACAAACTGACTTGCCTGGTCGTCGTGCAATCTGGCGGCTTTACTGATTTTTTCCGCGGTGACAGCATCAATGCCGATTTCAATCATTTTCGCTTTGATAGATTGCTCGGAGCGCTCTTTCATGTCGTAGCCCGGCCCGAGCGTCACGCCGCTCGCGCCGCCTGGCCAGTGCAAGTAACAACTTTTGTTCGCCCAGGCCTCGCGATGAAAAATAAAGGTCATGCCACTTGCGGAGATATCCATGGCGCCGACAGCCTGCCGCCCGGCGCTGCCGGAGATAGGCGGTTGCGGCGCGCGGGTGGTGACCGGTTTACCCAATGCAGCAAGGGTGCGTCGCCCGACAATTCCATCAACGTGTAAATTCTGCTTCGCCTGAAATTGTTTGACGGCTATTTCAGTTTTTAAGCCGAAAATACCATCTTCACCGACTTTCGCTCCCGATTTATTCAGCAGCTGCTGTAACTCTTTAACATTCGTACCACGATCACCCTTGCGCATAACACTCATTCGTTCATCCTCAAAATATTCTTCAATATTTATACGCACTCAAAAGAAACAGCTTTCATAAAAGCGGCTGCGTTTGAGTAGCAAATTATTTTGTTGGGGAAAACGCGATTAACTCAACATAAAAAGAGACAGCAATTTAAAGATTAAATAGTGATTTACCAGAAACGAAACAGGGTGAGCCCTTGCGGGCTCACCACAGCGATTACGCTTCTTTGTTTTCTTTGATGTTCCAGCCAGCGCTGGTTTCAGCACCTTTACCGCCGGAGGAGGATTGCTCCCAGTACTGCTGTTTCACTTTCGCAGCCTGGAATGCATAGGTCACACCCACGGTGTCGCCGTTGTCAGCGCCGGTGTACTGAACAGACGTGACCAGCACATCTTCCAGGGTGATGCGAGCGTACTCAACCTGCTGGCCACCTGCTTTGCAGACAGACAGCTCAACTTTGGTCAAGTGTTTGCCGCTAGAGCAATGTTTCAGGATAGCCGTCGTGGATTTATCAATGAGTGCGTTAACATGCAGGTCATTAAAATTGACTTTACCGGCACCGCCGCCACCGCCAACGCTCATGTTTCCAGGTTGTGAAGCACCCCAGGAAAAAGATGTGATATCAGTCCAGCCGGTGTGGTTAGAGTCTTTAGATTCACCCGTAACTCCATCGACCTTCAGAAACATATCAATAGCCATAATATTTACTCTTCGTTAATGATAAATATTGCTTTCGAAAAAGCGCTTATATGGCAAACGGGTAAGCATGGGGCCGAATAAAACCGTCCATATTTTACCTCTGCCTCGTTTGATTCTGAAAAGATTATGCATCTGTTCAGAAACACTCATTCCCTCAGTTGAGAGAAAGAATTCATGACATACTGACGCCAATATAACGACGTTGCGTTACGGAAATATCACTATTAGCATTCAGATAATTCGCTCGCGTTATTTATTCCGCGATGGTTGGCTCTTTTCGCAATCGCCGTGATGCTGAGTCATCGCTTCAATAATTAATCTCGACGCGCGCTCTTGCTTCAGCCTTTCAGGTGGCAAGTCGCGAAAATAGCGATACACAATTTCATGTAGTGTGATGGATTTGAGCCGTCGATAACTGCACCAGACCGTCCCCTCCGTGGTATCCAATACGCCTAATAAATAGAGATCGGCTTTAATGCGCTCGCGCTCGTTGCTTTTTGATGTCCAGGCGTTGAAAAAGCGTTCGCCGCGCAGATTCACATCCTGGCTGGTAAGCAACGCCGGGTCGCGCAAAAAATTGGCGGTATCGTCTTGCGGTAACGCCTGCGCACGCGGCGTGTAATCCTGTTCTGCCCAGCTCAACGCTGAGCAGAACAACAGACCGGCTAACATAATGCGATGTCGCATCGTCACATCCTTGTGGTTAACGAGGTTGGCCCGTCTGGCTTACGCCTCTTTGGTTTTCAGCGATGGCAGTTTCGATACCAGACGCAGAGAAACAGTCAGACCTTCCAGCTGGTAGTGCGGACGCAGGAAGAATTTCGCCGCGTAGTAGCCCGGGTTGTCTTCGATTTCCTGCACCTGCACTTCTGCCGCCGCCAGCGGTTTACGCGCTTTGGTTTCCTGCGAGGAGTTCGCCGGGTCGCCATCGACGTAGTTCATCACCCAGTCGTTCAGCCAGCGTTCCATTTCGTCACGCTCGCGGAAGGAGCCGATTTTGTCGCGCACAATGCACTTCAGGTAGTGCGCAAAGCGGCAGCAGGCGAACAGATACGGCAGACGCGACGCCAGACGCGCGTTAGCGGTAGCATCGGCGTCGTGGTACTCCATCGGTTTTTGCAGCGACTGCGCACCAATAAACGCGGCGAAGTCGGAGTTTTTACGGTGGATAAGCGGCATAAAGCCGTTTTTCGCCAGTTCCGCTTCGCGACGATCGCTGATGGCGATCTCGGTCGGGCACTTCATGTCCACGCCGCCGTCATCGCTCGGAAAGGTATGGCACGGCAGATTCTCTACTGCACCACCGGATTCCACACCGCGAATCGACGTACACCAGCCGTACTCTTTGAACGAACGGTTAATGTTCGTTGCCATCGCATACGCGGCGTTCGCCCACGAATAATTGTTGTGGTTCGCGCCGTCGGTCTCTTCTTCGAAATCGAAGCTGTCAACCGGGTTGGTGCGAATACCGTACGGCAGACGCGACAGGAAGCGCGGCATCACCAGCCCAAGGTAACGGGCATCTTCAGATTCACGCAGTGAACGCCAGGCGGCGTATTCGGTATTCTGGAAGATTTTCGTCAGATCGCGCGGGTTCGCCAGCTCCTGCCAGGATTCCATCTGCATCACGCTCGGCGCAGTACCGGTAATGAACGGGCAGTGCGCCGCCGCGCCAATGCGCGCCATTTCACCCAGCAGTTCGACATCCTGCGGGCTGTGATCGAAGTAGTAGTCACCGACCAGGCAGCCAAACGGCTCACCACCGAACTGACCGTACTCTTCTTCGTAGATTTTTTTGAACAGCGGGCTCTGGTCCCAGCCCACGCCTTTGTAGCGTTTCAGGTTACGACCCAGTTCCTGCTTGGAGATGCTCATAAAGCGGATTTTCAGCATCTCGTCGGTTTCGGTGTTGTTCACCAGATGGCTCAGACCGCGCCACGCGCTTTCCAGTTTCTGGAAATCTTCGTGGTGGATGATCTGGTTAATCTGCTGCGACAGCTTTTCATCAATACCGGCAATCAGGTTTTGAATGGTGCGGTAGGTGTCGCTAGAGAACGTAACGGTGTTTTCCAGCGCCTGTTGCGCCAGCGTTTTCACCGCGCTTTCTACCGCTGAGCGCGCCTGGTCCGTTTTCGGACGGAACTCTTTGCTGAGCAGCGCACTGAATTCATCCTGGCTGAAGGCCTGTGCGCCCTGCTGCAGTTCTTGCTGTTGAGAAGGGTTGCTCATGGTTTACTCCTCTTTACCTTGCGCACTGTCTTCACCGTTTGGTAACTGGCTGAGCGATTTCAGCAGGGTTGGGTCCTGCAACACTTTGGCAATCAGTTCTTCCGCGCCGTTTTTGCCGTCCATATAGGTCAGCAGATTGGAGAGCTGAGTGCGCGCTTCCAGTAGCTTGTTCAGCGGCTCGACTTTGCGGGCCACCGCGTCCGGCAGGAAGTCATCCATGCTGTCGAAAGTTAAATCGACGTTCAGACGACCTTCACCGGTCAGCGTGTTGTCGACGTTGAACGCCACGCGCGGTTTCAGCGCTTTCATGCGTTCGTCGAAGTTGTCGACGTCGATTTCGAGGAATTTACGATCCTCAATAGAGGGTAAGTTCTCCACCGGTTTCCCTACCAGATCCGCCATTACGCCCATCACAAACGGAAGCTGGATTTTGCGCTCCGCGCCGTACACTTCCACGTCGTACTCAATCTGTACGCGGGGGGCACGGTTGCGGGCGATAAATTTCTGACCACTGTTACTTATTGCCATGATGTTCTCCATCGAATATGCGCGGTGAAGGTTTGACGACCGGCAACACGCCTGCCGTCATAACTCGGTACGCGTCAGTCCTGACGCCCAAAGATGTTTTGTAGTTGATTCACGCCATCGGGCGCCAGATCGCGAATAATCTCCATAAAGTCCAGTTCGATTAGCCGCTGCACGCGGTCAATCATCAACGGCGCGGGGTGGCTCGGCTCGTGCTGAGTGAAATATTGCTTCACTTTTTCCAGCATCAGTTGCGCATCGGCACGCGTGGTCACCTGCGCAGTTCGCCAGTCGGTATGCGCCGCCAGCGGTGCCGCGACGACTGGTTGCGGCGCGTTATCCGTTGACGCCGTGGGTTCTGATATTTGTTGCTCTTCACTACGGGACGCGCGGCTGACACCGGCGATTAACCCAACCGTTTTGAGTAACTGTTCCATTTCCGGCACCCCGCTTTCGCCCAGTTGTTCCAGCAGCCATGTACGGATAGTTTGCAGACGCCCTTCGATTTGACCGATAGCCTCAATGCCAGGCTGACCGCCGCGCGTAAGCTCATCAATCAGACGCACCCGACCGCCGGGGTAGCCTGCACATTCAGTTTTGCTGCCGTCGAGCAACGCCTGCGCGTCGCGCACGTTCAGCTCATCGCCATTGCTGCGCAACAGCGGCGCCTGACGCAGCGTGGTGGTCAGCGCAGATTTATCGCTTAACCCCGCCAGCGCATTAATGCGATAAAACGGGTCGAATTCGCCGCCGTCGGTCAGCGAAGGCCAGAGCTGATCCCAGTACAGCGCCAGCGCCTGGCCTAGCAGCATTAAACCATCAGCATAGCCTTCCAGCCCACGGCGTCTAGTCCATGCGTGGGTTAATGCCATCATCACGCGGATATCTTTGGTGCGTGCCAGAAGCCCGGTTGCCAGTTTTTCCACCCGCGTCCAGTCTGCCGGTTCAGCGGGAATGATGGTGCTGCCAAACTGCTGCTCGGCTTTACCGAGGCTCGCCTGCTCCATTGCCTGGAAATCGGCGTCGTACTCCAGGTTCTCACCACACGGTTGCTCCGGGCTGACCGGAGCGAGTAACGATTCTATAGTCATCCGCAACCTGCTTATTCTTCAAACATCGGTGGGTAGAGGCCGTGGCGACCGGGTCTTGCGCCACCCGCTGGCTCAAACAACAGCGTGAATAACTGGCCGGTAAAGTTGCCGCTGTGCACATGCGTGTAGAGCGGGTAGCCATCGCTGCGGTTGGTCCACCAGAAACTTATCTGGCGCAGCGGATCAAAACATTCAGCGGCCTGTCGCCAGCCGATGGTTGATTCGCCGTCGCCTTCATAACCAATCACATCCAGAATTTCCGAGCGCGTTTCCGGCTCCACCAGTTGCACAGGTGGAATGGAGAGCAGCGCCTGGTCGAGCTGTTCGGGCGAAAAACCATTGCGCACGGCATGCAGCATGGTGCGCCCGAGTTGTTCATACCAGTCGCCCGCCTTCGCTAAATGGCGTGGCGACCACTCCAGCGGATTAATCGCCATCAACGCACACAGCGGATACTGGCGACCCACGCTGTCGCGACCGGGCAGCAGGCAGCCCATTTGCACCTGCTGCCCGCCGAGCATCGGCGGAACAACAAAATTCCAGATTGGCGCATTGCTGAACTGCCGGTCGCTTGCGCGCTGTTCTTCTTTCTGCCAGTTCATCAACCCCACCTGAAACCAGTGGGACCACTGACGCTGAAGCGCATCAGGAAAACGGCGTTGTAAAAAATCGCCCGCACTGGGCAGTTTTCCATACCAGCTAATTGCAGAAGTCGTAGTCATTAGGCGTTCCTTTGCAGTTCAAGGACATGCGAAACGTGGAAGCTGGAACGGGTTGCGGATGCTGTTCGGCGCGAATTCCAGCGTCACCTGATGTCCGTCAACCGTGAATGTCGCCTGGCGGCTCAGGCTGCTACTGCCGGGGCTGACACGCGCTTTATCGAAAAAGCGGTTCAGCGCCCAGGCGCCGTTGGTCACAAGCGTTGCTGTCGTGCCATTGACCAGCCCTAATTGCATCCGCACCTGGTTGGTGCCGCCTGAACCCGGCCAGTTGACGATTTGCACCGCCTGCGGACCGTGGCTGTAGCGAAGGATTTGCCCGTCTACATCCAGCGTCATATTCAGGATGGTGTTATCCATGCGCACCGTCCGCACCGTGGTGCGAAACGACGGTGTTGCGCTGCCGTTGGCAAAGAACGCATCACGAATTGATTGCGCTTGCTGAAACGGCACCAGCACGCCTTCACTGCCCGGCAAAGTTTTACCATCGATACCCGGCATAAAGCGCCAGGTTGCCTGGGTGGTATCCACTTTGTTGGTCAGATTGTCACGAAAAAAGACATCCATCAGACCGGTGCCGGGGGCAAACATGCGCGCCAGATCGTCCGGGGTAACTTCGGTGCTGGCGGAACGGACTAACGGGTAACGTCCGGCGATGGCCTGGCGGCAAAAGCTGCCAACCTCAACGCTGATGCGCTTGCGCACATTTTCCATATCCCGACGCTGGGTATCACTGCTCGCCCCGACCGCCATATTGCTGAACATGGTTTGCAGCCCGCCCGGTAAACGTCCGGCGCTGGCCTGCAAACGGCTAATCGCTTCACCGCCCGGCGGTGGCATCCCGCTGTTGGCGGCATCCTGCACGGCGGTCAGGTAACGATAAAGCTCATCCACTTGTTTGAGAAAATCATCAAACACAATGGTTTTGCCACCCTTCTCCAGCGGCTGTGCCAGTTCAATGATCGGCGCGAAGTGTTCGGTGACACGCTGTTCCGGCGTCTGGCTGGCGGCGGCGTTTGCCGTGGCTGACGCGCCGTCATGGTTGCTGAACAGCGTTTCAAGCATCTGCGTGCCACGGTTGCTGCTCTCCGGCGCTTTCTCTTTGCCATCGCTCACTTCATCGCGGCTGAGTTTCAACTGCTGGCTGAGGTTGATAACCAGGCGACGCAGCGGCGAGTTATTGCCGGAAAGGAGCCGCGCAGTGTTGATGCGCTGGTTCAGATCCGCGCTGTTGTTGAGCTGGATGTCGCTCAGGAAGTTATCCCAGATGGCGATAAAATCACGCGCATACAACTGACGTACCGCGTTATCGGTTTGTTGTTTGTCTTCCGCTTGCGTGGTGGAACCGAGCACCCAGACATCATCTTCATGCAGCGAGGCGGTGACCGGCGCGATTTGAGCGTTGAAACTGTTCCAGTAACCCTCCGGGGTATACAAACCCGGCAGTCCTTCACCGACCGGTTTGCCGCTTTTACGTGAAAAGACCAGTTCGCTCTGCGGGCCGCCCAGCGTTGCCAGCGACACCGATTTCAGGTTTTCATCGCGCTCCAGCAGGCGTTTCAGCCGCCCGTAAACGCGGGTAGAGAGCGGTTGCTGGTTGATTAACACCTGTTCACGGCTGATCAGTGCCTCGTCTTTGGCATACGGCGACGACTGAATTTGCGGCTCCAGCAGTTGCGTCAAGTGCCACTCAAGCTGGCTTAACTGCGCTTTGGTGACGTTCTGCGGCAGGTTACGTTGCAGATTGAGCATCACCCACGCGTGCAGGAACTTACCGTCGTAATGCTTCGGCTGATACAGCATTTGATAGGCTTTCAGCGCCTCATAGCTGTATTCAACATCGCTGCCATTGTCGTTACGCAACCAGGTGGTGATGCGCATCGCCACTTCCGGCAGCAGCATCTGTTGCAGCGCTTTCTGATACAGCGTTTGCGAGGCGTCTGCCACATCGTTACCGCGATACAGCCCCATACGGCGGGTGATCGGCGGGTTATTGACGTCAAACTTCTCGCTTTCCGGCAGCGCAGAGAGGCCATTGAGCAGCGGCAGCAAGGCAAAGAGATCGCCCTGTTGGCGGTTACGCAGCGCTTTGATCTGGCTTTCCAGCGCGGGCACTTTGGCCTGCACTTCATCCAGATAATCACGGTTGTTGCCGTAGCTGGTAAACCACAAGGCGCTGATAATAATCAGCAGCGCCAGCAGCGCCGCATAACCGGACCAAATCACCGCCCGGCTGCGCAGTTCCCACCAGCGGTTTTGCCCGGCGATACCGGCTTCCTGGAAGATAACGTTTTGCAGCAGATGCTTGATAAAGAAGCTCTGCCCTTTCCCGCCCGGCACCGGTTCGTCTTTGCTGACCGAATCCCAGTTATCGCCTGATTTGCCCTGTGGCAGCGACAACGCGCGGTTCAGCTCGCCCATGACGCGGTCAAACGGCAGACCTTCCTGCGTACCGCTGGCGAAATAGATCCCGCGCGGAGAAAACTCGGTTTCAAAGTTGGAGCGGGCAAAAATGGTGTTCAGATAGTCTGCCAGCAGCGGGCGCAGCGCAGCGAACTCCTGCGGAAACAGGAAACATTCCGCGCGGGCTTGCGCATCGCTTTCACGTAGCAGCGTATCCGGCAGTGCCGCGTCCAGGCGCTGTTGCAGCAGTGCGAATTCCTGAAGAAAACTGCCCTGCAGGTCGAAATCCGCCAGTTTGGCTTTTTCCCACGGGAAGGTGAAACCCCAGATTTGATCGCGCTGCGCTTTATCAAACCCGGCAAAGTACGCGCGAAAACCTTTCAACAAGTCCGCTTTAGTGACCAGCACATACACCGGGAAACGGATCCCCAGCTGTTCATGCAACTCGGTCAAGCGCTGGCGCAGGTTGAGCGCCTGTTCGCGCGACGCTTCTGCTGATTGAGTGAGCAGATCGGCAATGCTGATCGTCACAATCACGCCGTTGATCGGCTGACGGCGGCGATACTTTTGCAACAGGCCAAGAAATTTCAGCCATTCGCTCGCATCCTGAACTTGTTCACTCTCCTGCGTGGTGTAGCGCCCGGCGGTATCAAGCAGCACCGCTTCGTTGGTAAACCACCAGTCGCAGTTACGCGTACCACCAATTCCGCGCAGCGCAGTTTTACCGAAGCGATCGGCCAGCGGGAATTGCAGGCCGGAGTTCACCAGCGCCGTGGTTTTACCGGAACCCGGCGCACCGATAATCACATACCACGGCAGTTGATACAGATACTGGGTGCTGAAGCGCTGCGCCCACTGTCCGCGTTGACCAGGCTGGTTGAAGTGCGCTTTTTTCAGTACCTGCGCGGCTTCTTCGAAACGCTCGTTCAGCACCTGATCTTCATTATTGAGACGTTTGCGCTCAACCGGATCTTTCGCTTCTTCGCTTTTCAGGTTGTCCATCAGCTTGCGGTTGAGCCAGGCGTTGTAAAGACGCGGCACAATGTGGCTGTGAACCCAAATCAGGTACATCACCGCAATGGTGATCATGCGGTTTTGCTCAGACTCAAGCGGGCGGGAATCCACGACGGAGAGCAGCGGGCCAATCATCCAGATAACTGCGGCCAGCCCCGTTACGCCAAGGAAACCCCACAAAATGCGGTTGGTCAGCAATGAAAGCAACATATTCATCCTTTAGTTTCCTTGCGGCAATCCGTTCAGCTCGGCAGCCGTATTTCCCGGCGACACCAGCAAAGTAATTTCAACGCGGCGGTTACGGGCGCGGTTTTCAGCCGAATTATTCGGCGCTATCGGGTTCATCTCTCCTCGCCCTTCTGCTTTGACACGCGCCGGTTGCGACAGGTGTTTTTGCAGTAGAGACTGCACAGAACGCGCGCGCTCAAGCGACAACTCGTAGTTCGAGGCAAAACGCGCACTGCGGATCGGCACGTTGTCACTAAAGCCCACCACCAGAATTTTGCCGCTCACGTTATTCATCGCCTGCGCCACGCGGTCGATAACCGGTTCATAGCTTTCGCGTGCCACTGTCGATCCCGAGGCAAACAGGCCATCGCCTTTGAGCGTTACCACGCTGCGATCGGCTTCATCGCGCACCGCCACCAGGCCTGCCTGAATTTCCGGGCGCAGAAACGCGCGCAGGTTAAGCACCGGCTGCACGTTTTGTACCGGTTGCTCAATGGAGGCTTCCGGCAACTGCGTCTGGTAAATTTTCGCCAGCACCGGGTTGGTGCTGTCACCCAGACGCCAGTTGAGGACGATATAGAACAGACACGCGAGAAAACCCGCCAGCCCGACACATGCCCACAGCGGAATAACCGGACGCCACAGTTTGCGCATGACCGGTTGATCTTCCGGATGTGGCGACAGCGGCGGCGGATAGTTGCCGCGCACACCGCGAATCATCTGCCACAAGCGCTGCTTGATGGTTTCCAACTGCGTGCGGCCGTTGTCCATCACCCGGTAACGTCCTTCGAAACCGAGTAACAGGCAGAAGTTGATCAGCTCCAGCAGCGCGATATGCTCGCGCGGGTTTTGCGATAAGCGCGCCAGAAGCTGGAAGAATTTCTCCCCGCCCCAGGTTTCGTTGTGAAACGTCACCAGCAGACCGCTACCGGACCAGACGCCACGGCTTCCCCACGGGGTGAGTGCCGCCGCTTCATCAAGGGCGGTACATAAACAGTACCGGGCGCCGACGATCACTTCGTAGGCCAACCCGGATTGCTGGCAGCGCACTTCAAAACGACGAATTTCATCAATCAGATGCTGGCGCAGACCGCTTTGATCATCGTGAGAAACGGAATAACGGATCTGCGGTATCGCGTTAAGTAGCGGGTTGGCGGCCGCGACCAGAGGATTGTTGCCACTTGCTCCTGCCAGAGCGGCATCGCTGCCGGAGGCTTGTTGTTCCTGCATATTGTGCGCTCGCTGTATTATTCAGTCGGGCTACGGATGGCCCAAAACTCCATATCAAGACCCGGGAATTCACCTGCCAGATGCAGCGCGAAAGCCCCCGATTTCTCCATTTCGTTCCACAGCTCGCCGCCCTTTTCCAGTTCGAAATAGTTGTAACCGGCATGCCACGGAATTTGCGGCGGCGCGACCGGCATGGTGCGCAGCTTCATACCCGGCAGTTGCAACTGCACCAGGTCGCGGATTTTGGTCACCGGCGCGACTTTCATCTGTGCCGGGAAATGGGTTTGCAGGATTTCGCCAGGGACGCTGGCTTTCACCGCCAGCACGAAACCAAACTCGCGCGCCATGGTGGTGCTCGGCAAGGTGGCGATATTCAGCCCGTGCGTGCGTTCGGTGAGTGGTAGCTGGATGGCGTGTTCTTCCATCACCAGCGACAACCCGCTGCGCAGCATCAGTTGTAACTTGCCAAAACACCCGGCCAGATCGTCATGGTCATAAACCGGCAGCGTCTCTTCCGGCGAGCGTGACGCGGTCCAGGTGGTCAGCTCGGTGGCAAACGCCAGCCAGCTTCGCCATAACTCTTCCGGGTGGATCATCGGCAGGCTTTTCAGATGGGAAATCTGACCGACATGGTGGTTAATCAACGCCAGTAGCGTGAATTCAACCATTTCGGAGGTATTAAAACGCCCCGGCTGGCGCAGACGCTGGCCAATCTGCTGGCTACGCTGCTTCAGCAAGCTTTCCAGATCGTTGATACTGGCGTAAATCACCGGGTTGTTAACCGCATTCAGCATCGGCGGGATATAACGGCTATCAATTCGAACGTGGTTATCGTTACGTTTTTCTAATACATGGGCGACACCGATCGCCGTCCATTCTGCCGAGAGATCTTTTTCCAGCATCAGTTTCAGACGCAGACGGCCAAACTGCACCGCCGCCGGTCCAACGGACATGGCGTTATCGTCATCGACTTCACTTTCCCAGGTGACGTAACGCGCCAGCGAGTCTTTCTCTTCGCTAAAGATCACCTCATCACGCCCGCCGCGACGGGCAGGCAGCGCCAGTACCACGCGCTCATTGTTGATGTTGTCCGGGATAGCCAGCGGTGTGGGCGCCTGGCGAGCATCGTGGAATGAGAAGAACGTGCCATCCGGCAGTAAACCGCTGGCATAGCTCAGGGCAATACAGCCCTGGCGCAGCATGGCATCGTCGAGCTCGATATCAAGGTAGCCCCAAAGATACGGGCGCTGCAGTGTCCCCCACTCGCGTATATGATGTTGCAGATAGCTTTCCGCGCGCTGAAAGTGATGAGGACGCAGAAACATACCTTCGGTCCACACGACCTTTTCTGCTTTGTTCATACGGTTTTCCTGTTAAGACTGGCGCTATTTGGAAATCACACGGATGCCGTTGACGTCGAGGAAGATGTTGGCTTCCAGTTCATCAGACGAAGATTTCCAGAATTCGTAGAAGTGCGTCTCTCCCTGTACCGGGAGCGGTAAGGACATCCGCCATTTTTTGCCATCCAGCGCCTGATACTCCGCCATCACGCCAATGTAACGCGCGTCGGGCGCGCTTTTACCGCTCAGCGTTTTCGACAACTGGCCGGGCATCAGGAAAAATTCATCACTGTTCAGCAGGTTGGCGCCAAGTACGCTATCTGCGTTGTTTTGCAGCGACCAGAAATCGGCGGACATAAATGTCGCGTCCGATTTCAACAGCAACACCCTGACTTTAAGGGGAGCGGACTCATTGATTTGCGGATGAGCCCTGAACTGAAGGTTATAGCTGGTAGGTACGCTGTGTGAAGAGGAGCCACAACCGCTGGCCAGGGTGGCCAGCACAAAGAAAAACACCAGGCTAATCTGGCGTACAACCGAATTATTATTCATACCAGGTACTCGTCACGGCTGGATTAATTGATGATCCACGTTCCGGAGTTGGCGTTTTTGCAAGCCTTACCGCTGCCATCGACAGTCACGCAGGTCTGTTTTTTACGCACGACGCGGCGTTTATCATCGCGCAGGGTTTTCTCGTACAGCTCGCTTTTCACCACGGCACGCATCGGCACGTAACCAATCAGCTCTTCCTGACCTTCATCGGCCAGCGCCATCCAGAAGTGTTCCACCTGACCCAGTACAACGTAAGTTTTACCGGCTTGCAGCTGGCGAATCACTTTGCCGCCGTAATCCGGGGTGCTCATCACCGATGCCGGGTACAGCGCGCGGTAGTCTTGTTTGATAGGCTGGAATTCCTTCGGAGGAATCACCGCATAGCGGTGTGTCAACGTAACACCATTCACTTCGCTGGTGACGATGGTGTCGTCGGTTGGGGCGGGCTTAGGTGGCGCTTTACAAGCCGAAACGCCAAAGACAAAAAGAAGTGCCAATACCATTCGCATGTTCATAACGTTTTTTTCCATTGCAAATATATTACTGTGTTGACCTGGAGCGTTTTGGAAAGGGTATTTAAATCGCTCTAAATGACGCAAATCCATGTCCAGTTAAACGCTCAGATAATGAATAAAAGGCATAGCTACCGCACGAGTCTGTCGCAGGGACAGGCTGCAATAATATTACTTTTCATTGACTATCATGACACGATTTTACAGATCAGATAATTCAATTCAATATGATATCCGACCTGTTGAAATACTATTATTTAATTTTTTTACAAATTAGGACAATTCTCAAGAAGGAATTTCACTTTAGATGAAAATCCTTAAAGATGCCAACTCAGTACATTGATAACATTGCGCAATTCTGACATAAACCGCTGATTATTAATAGTTATTACTAACAACAAGGCAATAGCATATATTTTAAATTGCGAGATAGGATGAATCCTAAAAACTAATTATATTTTATAAAAACTACAAAATTTAGTAGTGAAATTGCCGGAATAAAAGTACGGATTAAAGGGAAAAGTAAGTAAAGGTGTTATTTTTCCATCGATAGGCAAAATATATTGAACAAAGAAAGATTATTTCCGCAGCAAGATAGTCATGGATGTAACAGTCCCAGAAGGGAAGTATCAATTGCTTTCATATGAAAATTTATCTCCGCCTTAAATTGTTTAGTCATACTTAATCCTCGTGAACGCACAATAAATGAAACCTTTCAGCAAAATTGATACAGCACAATATTTACCCGCTACAGGCCTTTTAGCGAATAAATAAAAAAAGCACTGGCTAACAGGTATGCAGGCGGTGGTCTTTATTCGTGCGTGGACAGCATACACATCCCTCTGCTCCTCCAGCCAGACGGGGAAATTGTCTGGAATCGCGCAAAATGCCAAACGCGACACACGATTTGTTTCAGATTCGACTATGGTTTTGTGCAAGGTTGATTGCGGCAGCACCGCTGTGCCCCCGCTAAGGAGAATAATCGATGACAAGACCCGTTCTACACCGGCCGCGCGCTCTGCTGCTGGTCATGCAAATCGCGTTAGGCGGCGCGTTACTCGCTACGATCCCTCACAGCTTCGCCGCTGAGGCGCAAAGCACGCCGCAGCCACCGGATATCCTGCTCGGCCCGCTGTTTAGCGATGTGCAAACCGCCAAGTTGTTTCCCGATCAAAAAACCTTCGCCGATGCCGTGCCGAAAGGCGACCCGCTGATGATCCTCGCGGATTACCGCATGCAGCGCATGCAAACCAGTTTCGATTTACGCCACTTTGTGGATGTGAACTTTACGCTGCCCAAAGAGGGGGAAAAGTATGTTCCGCCTGAGGGACAAAACCTGCGTGAACATATCGATGGACTGTGGCCGGTGTTAACACGCACCACCGACAGCGCTGGAAAGTGGGATTCGCTGCTGCCGCTGCCGAAACCTTATGTTGTGCCGGGTGGACGTTTTCGCGAAGTCTATTACTGGGATAGCTATTTCACGATGCTCGGTCTCGCCGAGAGCGGTCACTGGGACAAAATTGAAGACATGGTTACCAACTTTGCCCATGAGATCGACACCTGGGGCCATATTCCTAACGGCAACCGCAGTTATTACCTGAGCCGCTCGCAGCCGCCATTCTTCTCGTTGATGGTGGAATTGCTGGCCACACACGATGGCGACGAGGCGCTGAAAACCTGGCTGCCGCAAATGGAAAAAGAGTACCAGTACTGGATGGAAGGAGCAGAAACGCTGCAGCCAGGCCAGGCCAATAAGCGCGTGGTTAAGCTCAGCGATGGCAGCGTTCTGAACCGCTACTGGGACGATCGAGATACGCCGCGCCCGGAGTCGTGGCTTGATGATGTCACCACCGCTAAAAATAACCCCAATCGCCCGGCAACCGAGATTTACCGCGATTTGCGTTCTGCCGCCGCGTCGGGCTGGGATTTTAGCTCCCGCTGGATGGACGATCCTAATCAACTTGGCAGCATTCGGACCACCAGCATTGTACCGGTCGATCTGAACGCGCTGATGTTCAAGATGGAAAAAATGCTCGCTCGCGGCTACCAGGCAGCTGGCGATAGCGCAAAAGCCAGCCAGTATGATGTGCTGGCGAACACGCGACAGAAAAGCATCGAGGCCAATCTGTGGAATGAAAAAGAGGGCTGGTACGCGGATTACGATCTGAAGACGAAGAAGGTGCGTAATCAACTCACAGCGGCAGCGCTTTACCCGTTGTTTGTGAATGCCGCAGCGAAAGATCGCGCCGATAAAGTTGCCAGCGCGGCAAAAGAACGGTTGCTGAAACCGGGGGGAATTTCTACCACCACGGTAAACAGTGGCCAACAGTGGGATGCACCAAACGGCTGGGCGCCGCTGCAATGGGTGGCAACCGCTGGCCTACAAAATTACGATCAGCAGAAACTGGCGATGGAAGTGAGCTGGCGTTTTCTGACCAATGTGCAGCATACCTACGATCGAGAGAAAAAGCTGGTCGAGAAATATAATGTCAGCACCACCGGCACCGGTGGCGGCGGTGGTGAATATCCGCTGCAGGATGGTTTCGGCTGGACGAACGGTGTGACGCTGAAAATGCTCGACCTGATCTGCCCGAAAGAGAAACAGTGCGACAGCGTACCGCAAACGCAGCCGGCACAGCAGCCTGCCGCGAAGGTTGAACCGGCCACTCAGCCACAAAAACAGCAGCAAGCTGTCGCGCAGTAACACGCGCGCAGTAAAAAGCCGCAACAATCATGTTGCGGCTTTTTTTGTCTCAAAAATGGATGAACTGGCGGTTAATTTCGTCTAAACAACCGGAATACGGCCAGCACGACAATCGCACCCAGCACCGCGATGAGGAAACTGTGCCAGTTGAAGCCGGTGATATCTCCGCCATAACCAAATTGTGTCGCGAGCCAGCCGCCGACTACGGCCCCGACGATCCCCAGTATACAAGTCAGAATGAAACCGCCCCCATCCCGTCCTGGCATAATCAACTTAGCGATAACGCCAGCAATCAGGCCAAAAACGATCCACGCGAGAATGCCCATGTTTCTCTCTCCTTCTGTTAGTCTTGTTGACGCGCACATACCACTTCGGCGACGCGTTAGCTACAGTATAGATGTCGGTCATAAAACTATTTTCATCTCACAGACTTAATTCAAACGGTTTGAGAAAATATTTACGTTATTTGTATTAAGTTCTGGCTGAAAATGCCGATAAAGCAACGAAGGTGTGTCAGCCATCAAGGAGCCATTCGGCGTGAGCAATTACAGTGAGCAGTTCCTGAAACAAAATCCTCTGGCCGTGCTGGGCGTTTTGCGCGACCTGCAAAAAAACCAGGTGCCCATTTGCATCACCTGGGGCAGCGGTCAGTTCATCAGCAAGATACTGGAAGTGAATCCAGAAGAGCTGATCATGGATTTTGGTAGCCAGGAGTACGAGAACAACGCAGTACAGCGTGCCGGAAAGGTGACCGTGACCGCTGAAACGCATGGCGCCAAAGTCGAATTCACACTGAGCAAGCTTTCTACCGGCGATTTCCAGGCTTTACCTGCTTTTATTACCCCGCTTCCGGAAACACTGTGGTTTATTCAGCGCCGGGAATATTTCCGCATCAGCGCCCCGCTCCACCCGGCCTATTTTTGTAAAGCATTCATGCCGGATAAAAGCGAGATTCGCTTTCGTCTGTTCGACTTGTCGTTAGGTGGCATGGGCGCACTGCTGGATGGCGTAGCACCCGGCACATTGCAGCCGGGTATGCGTTTTTCCAAGGTGGAGCTGGATATGGCTTCGTGGGGGCAGTTCTATTTTGACGCACAGTTGATTGCGATTGGTGAGCGTAAAGTCGTTGATGGCAAGAATGAAACCGTTGTTACGCCGCGCCTGAGTTTTCGCTTTTTGAATGTCAGCCCGGGCGTAGAGCGCGAACTCCAGCGCATTATTTTTGCCCTGGAGCGCGAGGCGCGCGAACGCGCCAGCCGGGTACGCTAGTTACATCGCATCCATCGCTTTTTGCACTTTCCAGATATAGCGCGGTGCTTGCGGCGCAGGGTGGTTTTCCGCCACATGCTTCATAAACGCGTCTGCGCTTAAATCATTTATCTCTTCTATGGCTTCGCTTCTGTCGGACGAGAAGGTCCGCAGTAGCGCACCAGCACCATTAACGTACGAAACCACCAGCGCGTATTGCATGACTTTCGGATCGCGAATGCCCGCTAGCGCCCCATGTTCAAGAATACTTAAGTAAGCCGCGCCCATAGAGATATTACGTTCCGGGTTTTTGAGTTCGCTGGTGGACGGTTGCCCACTCCAGCCCATATGGCGGTAAACTTCGCGCCCGGCGGTGGAGGCTTTGAGCTGCATCAGGCCAACGGCGTTTGATTTGCTGACCAGATTGGGGTTGCCACCGGATTCCACGGCGATCATAGCAGTAATCAATTGAGGACTGACGCCCCAGGCTGCACCTGCTTTTTCGGTGATGGGCATCCACTGCATTGCGCGTTTTACCGGCACTTCCGGATTCCAGTCCGGGTTACGGTAATCCTGTTTTGAACTACATCCGGCAAGCAGTACCACTAAAAAAGCAAACCATCTTAATTTCACGCAAGCTAATCCTTATTTAGGTGTTCATCTACGACGGATGACAACGACACAGGTTAGCGGCATGATAACCGTTTCCCTATAGATGTCAGCAAGGAATTGCCATGTCCACCTTCCACCTGATTGCCCCTTCCGGCTATTGCATTAATCAGCACGCAGCGGCGCTTGGCGTCGAACGTCTCGCTCAGCAGGGTCATCAGGTTAGCAACCAACACGTCATTACTCGCCGTCATGAACGTTTCGCCGGGCGTGACGAGGAGCGGCTGGCGGATATCAACGCACTGGCGCAATTGCCGGGTGAAAATATTATCGTGATGCCGGTGCGCGGGGGGTACGGTGCCAGCCGTCTGCTCGCCGGGATTGACTGGCAGGCACTGGCGGCGCGCCAGCAGCATCAAGCGCTGCTGATTTGCGGCCATAGTGACTTCACCGCCATTCAACTTGGGCTGTTGGCGAACGGGAAAGTCATCACGTTTAGCGGGCCAATGCTGGCGGGGAATTTCGGTGCCGAAACGCTGGATGCCTTTACGGCAGATCACTTCTGGCGTGCTATCAGCAATGAAACCTTTACCATTGAGTGGGACGGTGAAGGCCCGCAATGTGACGTGGAAGGCACCGTGTGGGGTGGAAATCTGGCGATGTTAACCTCGCTGATTGGCACGCCCTGGCTGCCGCAAATACCCGGCGGCATTCTGGTGGTTGAAGACATTAATGAACATCCCTACCGCGTGGAACGCATGCTGTTGCAGTTGTTACACACCGGCATTCTGGCACAGCAGCGAGCGCTGATCCTCGGCAGTTTCTCGCTGGCGCAACCCAACGATTACGATGCGGGCTACAATCTTAATAAGATGATTGATTATCTACGCGCGCAATTAACGATCCCAGTTATCAGCGGGCTGGCGTTTGGTCATGAACCGCAGACCGTCACACTGCCGCTCGGCGCACATGCCCGGTTGCAACATGCTGAAAAGACGCAACTGACTTTATCGGGTCATCCCACGATCTTGCTGTAAAAAAAGCGCTTTATGCCCTTATTAAAACGTTGTTTCTGCCGTTATTATATGACGCACTAATAAACCCGGCCGGTAAATGCCGCCCGGGATCCCCCACGGTGAGGATTAAGGAGAAGCACAACATTGGACGCTGAGGCGATAATCAGTCTGTTTATTTTGGGTTCAGTTCTTGTAACCTGCAGTATTTTATTAAGTTCTTTCTCCTCCCGTCTTGGCATTCCCATTCTGGTTATCTTTCTGGCAATAGGCATGTTGGCTGGTGTTGATGGTATCGGTGGAATTCCGTTCGATAACTACCCTTTTGCTTATATGGTCAGTAACCTCGCGCTGGCGATCATTTTACTCGATGGCGGGATGCGTACCCGCGCCAGTTCGTTTCGCGTCGCACTTGGTCCTGCACTTTCCCTGGCAACAATTGGTGTACTCGTTACGTCCAGTCTCACCGGGATGATGGCCGCCTGGTTGTTCAAGCTTAATATTATGGAAGGCTTTTTGATCGGGGCGATTGTGGGCTCAACAGATGCCGCCGCGGTCTTCTCGCTGCTCGGCGGTAAAGGGCTGAACGAACGCGTCGGCTCGACGCTGGAAATCGAATCCGGCAGCAATGATCCGATGGCGGTGTTTCTTACCATCACGCTGATTGAGATGATCCAGAAGCACACGGCCGATCTCGATATCATGTTCCTGGTGCATATTGTGCAGGAGTTTGGCCTCGGCATTTTGCTTGGCGGCGCGGGTGGTTATTTGTTACAGCAGATGATTAACCGCATCTCTCTGCCACCGGGTCTTTACCCGCTGCTGGCGCTGAGCGGCGGTATTTTGGTTTTTGCCTTAACCACGGCTCTGCACGGGAGCGGCATTCTGGCGGTTTACCTGTGTGGTTTTGTGTTGGGCAATCGCCCTATCCGCAACCGTTACGGCATCTTGCAAAACTTTGATGGCCTGGCCTGGCTGGCGCAAATCGCCATGTTCCTGGTGCTGGGGCTGTTAGTCACACCGTCTGATTTGTGGCCGATTGCGGCTTCCGCACTCATCCTCTCGGCATGGATGATTTTTGTTGCTCGTCCTCTGTCCGTGTTTGCCAGCCTGTTGCCGTTTCGCGGTTTTAACCTGCGCGAACGCATTTTCATCAGTTGGGTGGGCTTGCGCGGCGCGGTGCCGATTATTCTCGCTACTTTCCCGATGATGGCAGGGCTTGATCACGCGCGCCTGTTCTTTAATGTCGCCTTCTTCGTGGTGTTAATCTCGCTACTTTTTCAGGGAACGTCACTCTCCTGGGCGGCGAAAAAAGCCAAGGTTGTCGTGCCGCCTGTTGGTTGGCCGGTCTCCCGCGTCGGTCTGGATATTCACCCGGAAAACCCGTTTGAACAGTTTGTTTATCAACTCAGTGCGGATAAGTGGTGCGTTGGCGCAGCGCTGCGCGATTTACATATGCCTGCGGATACGCGCATTGCCGCGCTGTTTCGCGACAATAACCTTCTGCACCCCACCGGCAGCACCCGACTGCGTGAAGGTGATGTGTTGTGTGTGATTGGTCGTGAAAGCGATCTGCCCGCGCTCGGGAAACTGTTTAGCCAGTCTCCGCCGGTGGCGCTGGATCAGCGCTTCTTCGGTGATTTTATCCTTGAAGCCGACGCTAAATTTGCCGATGTGGCATTGATTTACGGCCTGGAAGATGGGCTGGAATATCGCGAAAGCCAGCAAACGCTGGGCGACATTGTTCAGCAATTACTGGGCGCCGCGCCGGTCGTGGGGGATCAGGTAGAGTTCGCCGGAATGATCTGGACGGTGGCGGAAAAAGCCGATAATGCGGTACTGAAAGTCGGGGTTCGCGTCGTAGAAGACGAGGCGGAATAACCGCCTCGCATTAAGTTACACCGTCACGACAGGTACACGCGGCGCCAGAGCGCACATCAGTTCATACCCCACCGTTCCGGCCGCCGCAGCCACTTCATCGATTTTGATCCCATTACCCCATAGTTCAACTGGCGTACCAATACCGGCTTGCGGGCATGGGGTTAAATCCACCGTCAGCATATCCATTGAGATCGCGCCAACAATGCCGGTACGAATGCCATCCACCAGCACCGGCGTGCCGGAAGGTGCAATGCGCGGGTAACCGTCCGCATAACCGCAGGCGACAACACCAATACGCTGCTCGGTTTGCGCACGGTAACGACAACCGTACCCCACCGTTTCACCGGCTTTCAGCGTCTGCACGGCAATGATCTCACTGCTCAGTGTCATTACCGGGCGGATCCCGCTGTTGGCGACATCCTGCCACGCGCCCGATGGCGAAGCGCCATACAGCACCACGCCGGGGCGCACCCAGTCAAAATGCGTTTCGGGATGCCACAGCGTGGCGGCAGAGTTAGCCAGTGAGCGCGGCGCGTCAATGCCTTCCGCCGCCTGCTCAATGCGCGCCAGTGGCGTAGCGATACCGTCTGCCCGCTCCGCTTCAGCAAAATGGGACATCAGGGTGACTGTCGCCACGTTGGGCATGGTATTGAGTTGCTGGTACACGGTGTGAATACGTTCAGGCATAAAACCGAGCCGGTTCATGCCGCTGTTGATCTTCAGGTAAACGTCGAGCGGTGCTTGCAAGCGTGCGTCCTGCAAGGCTTTGATCTGCCAGTTGCTGTGCAGGCTGGTCGTCAGGCGATATTTGTCAAACAGCGGCAGTTCATCGGCATGGAAAAAACCTTCCAGCATCAGAATTGGCCCTTTCCAGCCGCGTTCGCGGAGCAAAATGGCCTCTTCAAGATTGAGCATCGCGAAGCCGTCAGTGCTGTTGAGTGCGCGCCAGATACGATCCAGACCGTGACCATAAGCGTTCGCCTTTACGACCGACCAGACTTTTGCAGCAGGCGCGGCGCGGCGCACAACCTGCAAGTTATTGCCGAGTGCCGCTAAATCAAGCGTGGCGAGAACCGGACGAGACATTACTATTCCTTCTTTGAATCAGTTATGGGCGCCGTGTAAGTGCTGCGCACGCACGGGGGTAAACCCTGGCATATAGCGCGCCACGCTTAAATCATCGGCGGCAATCGCCGGGGTGCTGCCGGACATCAGGTCGCTTAACAACTGGCCGGAACCGCAAGCCATCGTCCAGCCAAGGGTGCCATGCCCGGTATTCAGCCATAGATTTTTATACGGAGTGCGCCCGACAACCGGCGTGCCATCCGGCGTCATGGGACGTAAGCCCGTCCAGAATGTCGCTTGCTCGACAAATCCGCCACGCGGGAAGAGATCGCGCACGACCATCTCCAGCGTTTCGCGGCGTGGTTTCAGCAGTTCCGTATTAAAACCGACGATTTCCGCCATGCCGCCGACGCGAATACGCTGGTCAAAGCGGGTAATCGCAATTTTGTAAGTTTCGTCGAGGATGGTTGAAACCGGGGCGCCATCTTCTTCGGCAATCGGGATCGTTAATGAATAGCCTTTCAGCGGATACACCGGGATGTCGACGATATTTTTCAGTAAGCCAGTAGACCAGGAGCCAAACGCCATCACATACGCGTCGGCTTTGACCACCTCTTCACCGCACTTCACACCGTAGATGTTCTCACCTTCATACAGCAGGCGATCCACCGGCGTGTTAAAACGAAACTCCACGCCCGCCTGCGCCGCCATTTGCGCCAGTTGCTGGGTGAAAAGCTGACAGTCGCCGGTTTCATCATTTGGCAGACGCAAACCGCCTGTCAGTTTGTGCGCCACTTCGGCCAGCGCGGGTTCGACTTCCGCCAGCCGGGCAGATTCCAGCAACTGATAAGGCACGCCGGCATCCTGCAACACAGCAATATCACGTGTGGCATTTTCGTACTGCTCCGCGGTGCGGAAAAGCTGTAATGTGCCGCCTTGCCGCCCTTCATACTGAATGCCGGTCGTTTCGCGCAACAGTTTCAGGCAGTCGCGGCTATATTCCGCCAGACGCACCATACGGCCTTTGTTTTCCATATAGTGGCGCGTATCGCAGTTGCGCAGCATTTGCCACATCCACTTCAGTTGTGATGAGGAGCCATCAAGGCTGATTGCGAGCGGCGCGTGGCGCTGGAACATCCATTTTATGGCTTTTAACGGCACACCAGGAGCCGCCCAGGGCGCGGCGTAGCCTGGTGAAATCTGCCCGGCATTACCAGCGCTGGTTTCCTGCGCAGGACCAGGCTGGCGATCAATCACCGTGACATCATGTCCGGCCTGGCGTAAGTACCAGGCGCTGGTGACACCCACCACACCACTTCCTAATACAACAACTCGCATATCCCTCTCCTGTGAGTAAAGCACGATCATCTGATTACAAATTGATAACCCAGATGAAAATATTATTCAACATATGGCTTTTTTATGGTGAGCTTCCTCACAGCCTCGCCGTATGACAAGGGTTTCTGTTATTTAGCATCTCCTGCTGCGCGACTTTTCGCCGCAGCATAATATTTCGATACACTTGCTATTTACGCCGTTGATGTGATGAAAAATCGCGAAGAAAAATCTATGGCTTAGGTACAGATTTAATTGCGTGTTCTATGCTTGAAATGAGACGCTCCATACAGAGAGTGTCGTTAACAACGAGGGCGCGCTAATGGCTACGATTGACTCAATGAATAAGGATTCTATTCGTCTGAGCGATGGACCCGACTGGACTTTCGAACTGCTGGATGATTATCTGGCGGAGATTGACCGGGTGGCGAAACTTTATCGGCTGGATACCTATCCGCATCAAATCGAAGTGATCACCTCAGAGCAAATGATGGACGCTTACTCCAGCGTCGGCATGCCGATCAATTACCCTCACTGGTCGTTCGGGAAGAAATTTATCGAAACCGAGCGGCTTTATAAGCATGGGCAACAGGGGCTGGCCTACGAGATAGTGATTAACTCTAACCCCTGCATCGCTTATCTGATGGAAGAGAACACCATCACTATGCAGGCACTGGTGATGGCTCACGCCTGTTATGGCCATAACTCTTTCTTTAAAAACAACTATTTATTCCGCAGCTGGACCGATGCCAGTTCGATTGTCGACTACCTGATTTTCGCGCGTAAATACATCACCGATTGTGAAGAGCGCTACGGTGTGGACGAAGTGGAAAAGTTACTCGACTCATGCCATGCGCTGATGAACTACGGTGTGGATCGCTACAAACGCCCGCAGAAAATCTCGTTGCAGGAGGAGAAAGCGCGGCAGAAAAGCCGTGAAGAGTATCTGCAAAGCCAGGTAAATATGTTATGGCGCACGCTGCCCAAACGCGAAGAAGAAATAACCATCGCGCAAGCGCGTCGTTATCCGGCGGAGCCGCAAGAAAACTTGCTCTACTTTATGGAGAAAAATGCACCGTTACTGGAGTCGTGGCAACGCGAGATCCTGCGCATTGTGCGTAAAGTGAGCCAGTATTTCTACCCGCAAAAACAGACGCAGGTGATGAACGAAGGTTGGGCGACGTTCTGGCACTACACCATCCTCAATCACCTGTATGACGAAGGCAAAGTGACCGACCGCTTTATGCTGGAATTTTTGCATAGCCACACCAATGTGGTGTTCCAGCCACCCTATAACAGCCCGTGGTACAGCGGCATTAACCCGTATGCACTCGGCTTCGCGATGTTCCAGGATATTAAGCGTATTTGCCAGTCGCCTACGGATGAAGACCGCTACTGGTTCCCGGATATTGCCGGTTCGGACTGGCTTGAGACGCTGCATTTCGCGATGCGCGATTTCAAAGATGAGAGCTTTATCAGCCAGTTTATGTCGCCGAAAATCATGCGTGATTTCCGCTTCTTTACCGTGTTGGATGATGATCGTAACAATTATCTTGAGATCGCCGCTATTCATAATGAAGAGGGTTACCGGGAGATCCGCTCGAAACTGTCGTCGCAATATAATCTCAGCAACCTTGAGCCCAACATTCAGGTGTGGAATGTGGACCTGCGCGGCGACCGTTCGCTGACGCTACGCTATATTCCTCACAACCGCGCGCCGCTTGATAAGGGCCGCCGCGAAGTGCTGAAACATGTGCATCGCTTGTGGGGTTTTGATGTGTTGCTGGAACAGCAAAATGAAGATGGCAGCGTGGAGTTACTGGAACGTTGTCCGCCTCGCCCCAGCAGCCTGTAATGAAAAACCCCTCTGTCGAGGGGTTTTCTTTGCTTATCGGCTTTGTAAGGCTAAATCACCGGGCATCGTTTTCTGCATCCGATGCCAGATCTCACCACTTTCATGGCCATATCGACGCACGACTTCGTAGACTTTGTCATGCTGCGCCTGTTCACACACTTGCGCCAGTTGATGGTAGAAACCGAGCGCCAGGCTACGGGCTTCAGGGCTGGAGAAATAATGGCGACCAATTCGCGTATATAACCCTTTCATGCCATTAAGGATTAAACCATAAATCGGGTTCCCGGATGCAAAGGCCAGACCGCGGAAAATGTTGTAATCCAGGGTAGCGAAGGCATCGGCATGATCTTCAACTTCGCGCGCGCTGGCCAGCACTTTCAGCGCATCTTCAGGATGCTGACGAAACGCAGTGCGGATAAAGATGGTAGAAATGTTGGTGCGTACTGAAAGGAGATTATCAATCAGTTGCGGAACACTTTCGTGATCCAGACGCGCCAGCGTTTCCAGAATATTCAGCCCGGAGGTTTCCCAGAAGTTGTTCACTTTTGTCGGTTTGCCGTGCTGAATTGTCAGCCAGCCATCACGGGCGAGGCGCTGTAAAACTTCACGCAATGTGGTACGAGTGACGCCAATCAGTTCAGAGAGTTCGCGTTCAGCCGGAAGAATCGACCCCGGGGGGAAGCGACTATTCCAGATACTTTCAATGATGTACTCTTCCGCGAAACCCGCCGGGCTCTGCGCCTTAATGACCATAGAGAGATTTCCATTACACAGCTAAGCAAAGGACACTCATCATACCAGACCGCACCCAGTGCAGGTAGCGTACCTCATGAAGAAAAAAGGGGATCGGGGATCCATTTTGGCGATTTATCGACACTTATCCACAGAAGCAGCAGGGCTTTCATCCGAAATCTTTGCGCCACAGCGCGCATAATATTTTGTTGCTTAAATAGCAGCACTTTGTTGTCAGGTTTGACTTTCCGCATGATAAACATTCGATTACGCATTATTTTCTTGCCCGCTAGTGGCCTGCGCAATGATTTCGTTTACACTGCTTTGTCTACGCATCTCCCAGGGAAATGATTATGTTGCGATATTTAAACGGGTGCTCACACGGGCGCGGCGCCTGGCTTTTGATGGCGCTAACAGCGTTTGCGCTTGAAATGGTCGCATTGTGGTTCCAGCATGTCATGCTGCTGAAACCGTGCGTCCTGTGCATTTATGAACGCAGCGCGCTCTTTGGCGTAATGGGCGCAGGTATTGTGGGTGCCATTGCACCGAAAACGCCGTTACGTTATGTCGCTCTGGCTATCTGGATCTACAGCGCCTGGCGCGGCATCCAGCTGGCCTGGGAACACACCATGATCCAGTTACATCCATCGCCATTTCTGACCTGCGATTTTGCCGCACGTTTTCCAACCTGGCTGCCGCTGGACAAATGGCTGCCGCAGGTGTTTGTGGCTTCCGGTGACTGCGCCGAGCGCCAGTGGTCATTCCTGACGCTGGAAATGCCACAATGGTTATTGGGTATTTTTGTTGCTTATCTGGTTGTTGCCCTGCTGGTGCTGATTGCCCAGCCATTCAAGCCGAAAAAACGCGATCTATTTGGTCGCTAACAGAACGCTCCCTCGGGAGCGTTTTTTTTGACGGGTTTCGGATAAAGGCAACATTCACAAAGAAGTAACTATTACCCTCAGCGAAAAGGATGGTTCGAGTGGAAGGCGTTATCGCACTCATTTATTTCGTATTAGGGACAGTCTTTTTTACGCAGAAGATTAGGCTGTTCGCCATTGTCTCTTCTTTTATTCTCTATGTGGCCTTGCATATTGCTGCCACAAGTGCGCTTCTGACCGGGCTATTGCTGGCCTGTCTGCTCATCACTTTCGTTATCTTGCTGCCCCTCAACCGCAACCGTGATAAGAGAGCAGTTCTTCACTTTTCCCTGCCCTGTTGGCTACTGATTGTCTCGGTGATTTATGACGTTTTCTTTAGTCCGCCCATTCAGGCTTATTAAGGATATGCTCCTGCCAGTCGCGAACTTCTGACTCTTTCACTGCAATGTGGCGTACCGAAATACGTTCAGCATGCATGGCGGCTTTTGAGCCTGTGCGCAGCGGATGCCACAGCGGCAATGCCTTTCCTTCCGCCAGCAGACGATAAGCACAGCTTGGCGGCAGCCATTCGAAAGTGGGGAGATTTTCGCGGGTCAGCTTGATGCAGTCCGGCTCATATTCGAAGCGGCGTTCATAGTTGCGGCACTGGCAGGTTTTTATGTTTAGCTGGCGACAGGCGACATTGGTGAAATAGATTTCGTCAGTGTCTTCATCCATCAGTTTATGCAGGCAGCACTGCCCGCAGCCGTCACACAGCGACTCCCACTCCGCGTCCGTCATTTGGTCGAGGGTTTTGCTTTGCCAGAAAGGAGTGTCGCTCATGATGAAATCCGCCGTTGAAATCCAGGGTGCACCTTATAACCAGTCTGGCATGCGGATGCAAGTTTTGCCGCCAATAAAGGCGGCAAACTGCTTTAAAGCACGCGGGTCGTTAACGCAAGCCCGTCAAAACTGACTTCCAGCTCATCGCCACTGTTCAATGGCCCTACCCCTTCTGGCGTGCCGGTTAGAATGACATCGCCGGCTTTTAAGGTGAAGAAGCGGCTCATATAGGCAATCAGCGGAATAATTTTATGAATCATATCTGCAGTGGTGCCCTGCTGGCGCACTTCACCGTTGATTTTTAGCCCAAGCGTGGTGTTTTGCGGATCGCTTTGGAATTCCGCCGCCGGGATAAACCCTGAGATCGGGCAGGAATTATCGAACCCTTTCGCTTTTTCCCATGGCTGTCCGGCTTTTTTCATTTTGCTTTGCAGATCGCGCAACGTCAGATCGAGTGCGACACCATAACCGGCAATCGCTTTTTTCACATGATCTTCCGTCGCCTGGCGCAGCGTTGCGCCAATCAGCACCGCCAGTTCAACTTCATGGTGGACCGAACCAAAATCCTGCGGCAGAGCCAGCGGCTGACGAATATCGCACAGCGCAGTTTCGGGTTTGATAAACAGTACCGGCTCTTCTGGGGTAGCGCTCCCCATCTCCTTAATATGTTTCGCATAGTTGCTGCCAACGCAAACCACTTTACTCACCGGGAAATCCAGCAGAGCGCCCTGCCAGTTATGATGTTGATACATGGTGTTCGACCTCCGGTAACACATTGAACATGAGCGAAAAATGACTATCCGCGCCACCCGGCGGTTTGTCAAATGCCAATATGTTACGGCGATACAACAGGCATAAATAAGAAACGGCGGAGAGATCCGCCGTTATTGCCGCAGGATTATTCTTTACCCTGGTCGGCGAGATGCTGCTTCAATAAATTCTCTTGCGGCGGAGGCAGTTGCAAATAATAGCCCTGCGAAATTAACGCCTCTTTTACTTTTTCTAAATCTGCACCGACTAATTTCTTACGACCATCAAGCGGCAGAATCATTGCCAACTGCGGCTGACCGAAACTTTGCATTAATGCTTCCGGCACACGGGAAAAATCGTCTCTTTTTTCGACGTACAGATAAGTCTGATCGCGTCGGGCACTTCGATAGATCACACAAAACATACTTTTACTCGGAATTATCGGGAGGTTACTTGCCTGAAAATAATAGTGACTATAACATGCCTGATAGTCTTCGGAATATCACTCAATATGCGGGTGATAATAGCAAAATGAGTAAGGTCAGGATGTCAAATACGCCCATCGAGCTAAAAGGCAGTAGTTTTACCTTATCAGTGGTTCACTTGCATGATGCAAAACCCGAGGTTATTCGTCAGGCGTTAGAAGACAAAATCGCTCAGGCTCCCGCTTTTTTGCTGCACGCTCCTATCGTTGTCAATGTTTCTGCGTTGGAAGGCGCGGTTAACTGGCCCGCGCTGTTGCAGGCTATCACCACAACAGATTTACATGTGGTTGGCATCAGCGGTTGCAAAGATCCAGAACTGAAGGCTGAAGTTGAACGCGCGGGTCTTCCCCTGCTGACGGAAGGGAAAGAGAAAGCACCGCGTAAAGAGCGCGCACCGGAACCGACGCCGGTTGCAGCACCGGTCACAAAAACACGCTTAATTGACGCGCCGGTGCGTTCCGGCCAGCGCATTTATGCACCAAACTGTGATTTGATTGTGACCAGCCACGTTAGCGCGGGCGCGGAGCTAATCGCCGATGGCAATATTCATGTCTATGGCATGATGCGCGGTCGTGCGCTGGCAGGCGCCAGTGGCGATAAAGACGCTCAAATATTCTGTTCTCATCTCACGCCGGAGCTGGTCTCCATTGCGGGGGAATACTGGCTGAGCGATCAAATCCCGGCCGAATTTTATGGCAAAGCGGCGCGTTTGCAGTTGGCCAACGACGCTTTGACAATTCAACCCTTAAATTAAGCCCTTTTAACAAGGAACTCCTATGGCACGCATTATTGTTGTTACTTCGGGTAAAGGGGGCGTTGGCAAGACCACCTCCAGCGCGGCCATCGCTACTGGTTTAGCCCAGAAGGGCAAAAAGACCGTTGTTATCGATTTCGATATCGGCCTGCGTAACCTCGACCTTATTATGGGCTGCGAGCGCCGTGTAGTTTATGATTTCGTTAACGTTATTCAGGGCGATGCCACACTCAACCAGGCGTTAATCAAAGATAAACGCACTGAGAACCTCTTCATTCTCCCGGCATCGCAAACACGCGATAAAGACGCGCTTACTCGTGAAGGCGTCGATAAAGTGCTGGAAGACCTGAAGAAAATGGACTTTGATTTTATCGTCTGCGACTCCCCGGCAGGCATTGAGACTGGCGCATTGATGGCGCTCTACTTCGCTGATGAAGCGATTATTACCACCAACCCGGAAGTCTCTTCCGTGCGTGACTCTGACCGAATTCTCGGCATTCTGGCGTCGAAATCCCGCCGCGCGGAAAATGGCGACGAGCCGATTAAAGAGCATCTGCTGCTCACCCGTTATAACCCGGGCCGCGTAAACCGTGGTGACATGCTCAGTATGGAAGATGTGCTGGAAATCCTGCGTATCAAACTGATTGGCGTGATCCCGGAAGATCAGTCGGTATTACGTGCGTCAAACCAGGGTGAACCCGTTATTTTGGATACCGATGCTGACGCCGGCAAAGCTTATGCCGATGCCGTGGAACGTCTGCTGGGAGAAGATCGTCCTTTCCGCTTCATTGAAGAAGAGAAGAAAGGTTTCCTCAAACGCCTGTTCGGAGGATAAGTTATGGCATTACTCGACTTTTTTCTCTCCAGAAAAAAGAACACCGCTAGCATTGCGAAAGAGCGTCTGCAAATTATTGTCGCAGAACGCCGCCGCAGCGATGCTGAACCGCATTATTTACCGCAACTCAAGCGGGACATTCTGGAAGTGATCTGCAAATATGTGCAAATCGATCCGGAAATGGTGTCGGTGCAACTGGAGCAAAAAGGGGATGATATTTCCATTCTGGAACTCAACGTCACCCTACCGGAAACCGAAGAGACAAAATAGATTCCCTCCCATACAGGGATAAAAAAAGGCAGAATATTTTCTGCCTTTTTTATTTTATTTCCGCAAATAAGCTGTATTTATTTACAGTATTTAACGCGGATATTCCGCAAGTAATATTTTCAGCTGATCGGCCATCAATTCCCCGCGCCAGCCGCTAATTAATTCCGGTGACGAATTTTGCGGTTTCAATTTCCAGTGCCAGTTGAGTAATTGATTAATCTGCCGACGTGATGCCAACAGCTCAGCGCTAATGTTCTGACTTTCGCTGATGGCCTGCACCAGCGCTTTGATAGCTTTGAAGGCCTTACGATAACCTGGCATATCCATCAGGTTAAGCAGCGGTTCTGGCAGCGCCTCTTCCGGCAATGCCTGCGCCTGCGCAACCAGCGCCAGCAGCGTTTTGCCATGGAAGCGGATTTCGCTACCGGAAAGACCAATACTATCCAGCTCGCCCATACTGCCAGGCATATAACGCGCCACTGCCCACAGATTCTCTTCACGCACCACAAAGTTGACGGCTAAATCGCGCTCACGCGCTTTGCGCAGCCGCCAGTCGGCAAGCAAACGCAGGCAGGCAAGCTGGCGTGTACGTAATTGCCATGCGTTGGTAATTTCGCGCCACGCCTCTTCCGGCGCTAACACTTCCTGGCGGCGTTGCATCATTAAGCGGCATTCATCCAGCGCGGCATCCAGCCTTCCAGCCTGATCGGTTTCAGCCAGTAATTTTCCGGCGATCGGCAGCAGATACCACACATCAGCGGCGGCGTAATCGCACTGGCGTTCGGTCAGGGGACGCGCCAGCCAGTCAGTGCGGGATTCGCTCTTATCAATCACCAGCCCTGTAAACTCTTCCACCATCGCAGCAAAGCCCCACGACAGCGGACGACCACAGAACGCGGCGAGGATCTGCGTGTCAATCATCGGCTGTGGCTGTACGCCAAACGCATTGAGGAACACTTCCAGATCTTCACTTCCCGCATGCAAATATTTGGTCACGGCGGTGTTGATGAGCAAATCTCGAAACGGCGTCCAGTCGGTGATGGTCAGCGGATCAATCAGCGCCACATGTTCACCGTCATACAGCTGGATCAACCCCAGTTGCGGATAATAGGTGCGGGTGCGGACAAATTCGGTATCCAGGGCAATCGCTGGAAATGTGCGGGCTGCTTCACATAACGCTGCCAGCGCATCGTTCGTCGTTATCATCTGGTAATTCACGTCATCTTCTCTTTAGTTGCGCCCATAAAAAACGCCGGCTTAACCGGCGTTAGGGGGACTCACGCATAGCTCAGGCGTTATTGTCCACTTTGCCACGCGCTTCGTCACGCAATTCTCGTCTTAAAATCTTGCCGACATTCGATTTTGGCAGTTCATTGCGAAATTCAACCAGCTTCGGCACTTTATATCCGGTCAGTTGACGACGACAGAAAGCGATCAGCGCCTCCTCACTCAGCGAGGCATCTTTTTTCACCACGAAAATCTTCACCGCTTCGCCGCTGTTTTCCGATGGTACACCCACCGCCGCCACTTCGTGCACGCCGGCATGTTGCATCACCACATCCTCAATTTCATTCGGATAGACATTAAAACCGGAAACCAGAATCATGTCTTTTTTGCGATCGACGATGCGCAGGAAGCCTTCCCCATCCATCACCGCAATATCGCCAGTATGCAGCCAGCCGTCGCGCAGGATCTCATCCGTGGCGTCCGGGCGCTGCCAGTATCCCAGCATTACCTGTGGGCCTTTCACGCACAACTCTCCCGGTTCGCCAGGCAATACTTCATTGTTGTCGTCATCAACCAGCTTGGCTTCCGTCGAGGGAACCGGCAGACCGATGCTACCGCTGTGGTAGTCAATATCATGCGGATTCACACTCACCAACGGCGCACATTCGGTCAGACCGTAACCTTCCAGCAGATACTGACCGGTTAATTTCACCCACCGATCGGCAACGGCTTGCTGAACAGGCATCCCGCCACCGGCAGAAAGGTGCAGCGAGGAGAAGTCCAGCTTGCGGAAATCTTCATTATTCAGCAAGGCGTTGAACAGCGTGTTCACGCCGGTCATGGCCGTAAACGGATATTTACCAAGCTCCTTCACCAGCCCAGGAATATCGCGCGGGTTGGTAATCAACAGGTTTTGGCCGCCGAGCTCAATAAACAGCAGACAGTTCATGGTCAGCGCGAAAATGTGGTACAGCGGCAGCGCTGTCACCACCAGTTCTTTTCCGCGATGCAGCAGCGGCCCGTAGGTCGCGTTCACCTGTTCAAGGTTTGCCAGCATATTGCGGTGCGTCAGCATGGCCCCTTTCGCCACGCCGGTTGTGCCGCCGGTGTATTGCAGGAAGGCGAGATCTTCGGCAACCACTTCGGGTTTGATGTACTGCAAGCGGTAACCGGTCTGCAGCGCCCGGCGAAAGGAAATCGCGTCCGGCAGATGATACTTCGGTACCAGCCGTTTCACATATTTCACAACGAAGTTCACCAGCGTTCCTTTTGCCGGGGAAAGCTGGTCGCCCATGCGCGTCAAAATGACATGCCGCACTTGGGTTTTATCAACGATCTTTTCCAGCGTATGGGCGAAATTCGACACAATAACAATCGCGGCAGCACCGCTGTCATTAAGCTGGTGCTCCAGCTCACGCGGGGTATAAAGCGGGTTGACGTTCACCACGATCATCCCGGCGCGCAAGATACCAAACAGCGCCACCGGGTATTGCAGCAGGTTCGGCATCATCAACGCAACGCGATCGCCTTTTTGCAGCCCCAGCCCCTGCTGTAAATAAGCCGCAAACGCCCGACTACGCTCTTCAAGTTTACGGAACGTCATTACCTCGCCCATGTTGATAAACGCAGGCTGGTCGGCGTAACGCGCCGTGGAGTGTTCAAATAATTCAACCAGGGATTGATAACGGTCAGGATTGATCTCCGCCGGAACATCGGCGGGATACCGGTTTAGCCAAACCTTCTTCAATGCATCACCTCTAAAATGAGTATTCTTGGTCATCACAACCCCAGTTAATAAACAAGCCGTTAACATAATATTAACTCAGCGTACCAGTTTATTAATTAAGCGGATTGAAGGTTGCGAAGCGCGTCACTAATTATTTTTCTTATACATAGCCCAATATAAAAAACAGCGGCTTAGCCGCTGTTTCGTTTTCTTGATAAAACAAGAAATTACTCTGTTACGACCGTCTCGACTCGCGCAGGCTCGGGGGGGAACCAGCCCCATCCACCGTACCCGCCATGCCACGCGCGTGGGTGCGGTCCCGGTCCCCAATACCACGGGTCGATGGGCTGCGGCGGCAACATCACCTGCTGGGTTAATCGCCAGCGTTTGTAGCCATTTGCCTGCATGACCATAAATTTATACGGTGCGTTGCCAATTTTGCCGTCGGCCGTACCGGTTATCGGGCCAACCACGGTCACTAGTTGATTGCGGAAGTCGTCTGGATCGAGAAAACCATTCACGTCTGCAAAGATGCGCCCTACGGATGGCTCGCCCAGCACCGGACGCGCGCCGCTGTCGAGCGGGACGGCGGCGATTTCAAGCCGGGTTTTCCCCTGCTGATTTTGGATATCAACCACTTTACCGCCGAAGCGGGCTTCCTGGCCGACATACAGCGACGGCGCACTCATCACCCGCACTAAATCATCCTGCGGCGTGGGACTGGTTCCTTTAATCGCGTCAGGCACAGAAACACAACCACTTAATACCGCGATTGCCAGCCCAGCCAGCAATCCGCGCACAACATTCTTTTGACCCGCCATGATGCGACTCCTTACCCCAGTGGATACTACTGAGATTCATTCCCGGCCAGGAAGTTTCTTCCACGCCACTTCGTTACGTAAATAAACCGGTTCGGCGTGTTCAACGGCGACGGTTTTCTGTGCAGCCAACAGTTGACGAGCAATGGGCAGCATATCTTCTGCGGCGGGCAATAAGATCTCACCATCGCGCAGTGTAGCCGTACTGTTGTTGCTCATATCGGGCCATGCGGGCCAGCCAGTACCGACCATCGCCCATTCGCCATTTAACTGCTGCAAACGTTCAGTTACGGCTTCCGGTTTTAACACCGTTTCCGTCTCTTCGCCGTGCCAGACGCCATTTTCATCGCGCTGATATTCTGCCCAGTAGACTTCGCCCATCCGCGCATCAATTGCCGCCAACACACGGGTCGCGCCCATTTTACGCCACGCGCCCTGCGCCATTGTCGCCAGCGTTGACACGCCAATCATCGGCAGTTCAGCGCCGAGCGCCAGCCCCTGCGCAATGCCAATGCCGATGCGCACGCCGGTAAAGCTCCCCGGGCCACGACCAAAGGCCAGTGCGTCCAGCTGCGTCAGTTTAAGTTCAGCATCGCCAAGCACATCCCTGACCAGCGGCAGGATGCGTTGTGTGTGTTCACGTGGGCAAAGTTCGAAGTGAGCGAAGGTTATTCCATCGTTCCATAAGGCGACAGAACAAGCTTCTGTGGCAGTATCAATAGCCAGAATGCGCATGGGAATAGCAGTCCATGAAAAACAAAATGGCGCGCATCTTACCACAGTCCGCAGTAAATTACTGCGCCGGGGGAGAGGCAAGGAATTCAACCGCGCGGCGAATATCCCGGGTTCGTGGTGCAGGCGGCAGGCTGGCGAGAAACACCGCGCCATACGGGCGCATCACCAGACGGTTATCGCAAATGACCAGCACACCGCGATCGTCAATATCACGAATTAAGCGCCCGACACCTTGTTTCAGGGTAATAACCGCGTCCGGCAGTTGTACTTCATCAAACGGATCGCCTCCGCGCAGACGGCAATCTTCCATCCGCGCTTTTAACAAGGGATCTTCCGGGGATGTAAACGGCAGCTTATCAATAATCACCAGCGATAACGTATCGCCACGCACGTCCACCCCTTCCCAGAAGCTGCTGGTTGCCACCAGTAAGGCGTTACCGGCATTCACAAATTGCTGCAACAGCTGACCTTTGCTGGTTTCGCCTTGCAGTAATACAGGCAGGCTCATGGTGGCGCGAAATTGCTCGGCAAGATCACGCATCATGGCGTGCGAAGTACACAGCATAAAACAGCGACCATTGTTGGCTTCGATCATTGGTCTAAGCATCGCCGCCAGCTGGCGCGCAGCGCCTGGCTGATTGGTCTGCGGAAGATTGCGTGGCACGCACAGCAAGGCCTGGCGTTCATAATCAAAGGGGCTTGGCAGCAACAGAGATTGCGCCCCTTCAATGCCAAGCCGCGCGGTAAAATGGTGCAGATCGTCATTCACCGAAAGCGTTGCAGAGGTGAAAATCCAACTGCCCTTTTTCTGCGCCATCACCTCGGTAAACTTATCCGCTACGGTCAGTGGCGTTAACGCCAGCGTGAAGTTGCGCGACGTGCATTCATACCAGTAGCTAAAGCCTGGCTGGTTGATCTCTTTGAGTCGTTTCAGCCTCGCACGGTATGTCGTTGCGCGTTCAAACGCGGCATCCAGCAGTGCGGAGCGGCCCAGCGACAACTTCGCCACGTCGTAACAGAGTTCCAGTGCATCATCGAGCAGCAATAGCGCACGTTGAATATGCGCATCCGCCAGTAACTCGCGCAGGTTGCCGCGATAACCCGGTTCACCTAACTGCAAACGAAAATCTTGCGTGCTTTGCGCCAGTCGGTCGGCGCACTTCTGTAACTGCGCGGTATCTTTTAGTTCAGTGCGATAGGCAATGGTGAAATCTTTTGCGAGATCAAGAAGCTGGCGGCTGGAAAGTGACTGACCAAAATACTGGCTGGCGATGTCGGGAAGCTGGTGCGCTTCGTCAAAGATCATCACTTCGGCTTCCGGGATCAGCTCACCGAAGCCGCTCTCTTTCACCACCATATCGGCAAGAAACAGGTGATGGTTTACCACCACTACGTCGGCATCCATCGCTTTTTTGCGCGCCTTCACCACAAAACAGTCTTTGTACATCGGGCAGTCGCTGCCCAGACAGTTATCGTTGGTGCTGGTCACCAGCGGCCACGCCTGCGAATCCTCCGCCACACTGACGCAGGTACTGATGTCACCATCGGTAGTTTGATTCGACCAGGAGCGCAGCAATATAACGTCGCTGAGGGTTTGAACAGGCAGGTCGCCGCCTGCCAGCGCTTGCTGTTCGAGACGTTCAATACAGAGGTAGTTGGACCGCCCTTTCAGCAGCGCCGTGCGTCCGGTGAACTCAAGCGCTTTGGCGACAGTAGGTAAATCGCGACTGTAAAGCTGATCCTGCAAGGCTTTCGAACCGGTGGAGATAATCACTTTTTTCCCGGCGCGCAGCGCTGGAGCGAGGTAGGCGTAGGTTTTACCGGTACCGGTGCCCGCTTCCACCACCAGCGGCTGCGTATTCTCAATCGCGTGTGTGACGGCTTGCGCCATCTGGCGCTGCGGTTCACGCGGTTTGAATCCCGCAATGGCTTTGGCTAATTGGCCGTCTGTTGCAAAATCGTCCGTCACACTACCCCCTGGTTAAATCGCCAGTGATTATGTCAGGACGAGCGGATTTACGCCAGCCAGCTTTTTATGGCACTCTTGCCCGCAAATTCATGGCAGATAAGAAGGAACAGATAATGACGATTGTGCGTATTGATGCGGCGGCTCGCTGGTCTGATGCGGTTATCCACAACCAGACGCTCTACTACACTGGCGTGCCGGAAAACCTCGATGCCGATGCATTTGAACAGACGGCCAATACGCTGGCGCAAATTGATGCGGTTCTGCTCAAGCAAGGTAGCGATAAAACGCGCATTCTTGATGCCACAATTTTTCTGGCCGATGGCGACGATTTTGCCGCCATGAATAAAGCGTGGGATGCCTGGGTTGTTGCGGGGCATGCGCCGGTGCGCTGCACCGTGCAGGCAAAACTGATGAACCCGCGTTATAAAGTGGAAATCAAAATCATCGCCGCGGTGTAATTACTCGTCATCCTCGTCTTCGAAGCGCGCCACGATCCGTTCGCCGGTATGGTTGGCGCGTAACTCATTGGCAACCTGCGTGATCGCCTGCCCGCTGCTCATGCCGCCGGACATCAACTCCTGAATACGCTCTACCGCTTTTTGTTGCTGCTCGTGACTGAGGGAAGGTAAACCTGCAAACATTGTCAACTCCTGCTAAATTATTGACGCTAATTATTCCATGCGTCGGCGCGCTTCACCAGCGCAGACGCACACGAGTCAGGATCCATGAAGACGTTATCCCCCGCCGTTATTTCACTGCCGTGGCGCCTGGACGCCGCTGAACATTACTTTGCCCCACTCAGCCACCAGCCCTGGGCCATGCTGTTGCATTCTGGCCATGCAGAACATCCACATAATCGTTTCGATATTCTGGTGGCCGATCCCCTGGAGACACTGACGACGCACGGTGAGGCAACGACCCTTAATGGTAGCGAAATATCTCAAGAAGATCCGCTACAACTGTTGCAACAATGTCTGGATGCTTACCCGTTTCGTTGCGAACCTCATGCAGATCTGCCATTTCAGGGCGGTGCGCTGGGGCTATTTGGCTACGATTTAGGCCGCCGTTTCGAAAAACTCCCCACGATTGCCGAACAGGACATTACCCTCGCGGATATGGCGGTCGGAATTTATGACTGGGCGCTGATTGTCGACCACCGGTTGCAACGCGTGACATTGCTCAGCTATCGCGACGTTAACGCCAGGCTGGCGTGGCTACAGGCGCAAAGCGAACCGCAGCGCCAACCGTTTCGGCTGACATCCGCCTGGCAGGCCAATATGACGCGTGGGGAATATGGCGAAAAATTCCGTCAGATTCAGGCGTGGTTACACAGCGGCGACTGCTACCAGGTCAACCTGGCTCAACGTTTTGCTGCCGACTATTGTGGGGATGAGTGGCTGGCGTTTACCCAACTCAATCGCGAAAACCGTGCGCCATTCAGCGCTTTTTTACGCCTTGAACACGGCGCGATCCTAAGCCTGTCGCCGGAGCGTTTTATTCGCCTTGAACGTGACAATATCGAAACTCGCCCGATTAAAGGCACGTTGCCAAGACTTGCCGACCCGCAGGCAGATGCGCAGCAAGCGCAGAAACTCACTGCCTCACCGAAAGACCAGGCCGAAAACCTGATGATTGTTGATTTGATGCGTAACGATATTGGTCGAGTGGCGATACCCGGTTCGGTGCGCGTGCCGGAACTGTTCGTGGTCGAACCTTTTCCTGCCGTTCACCATTTGGTCAGCACCGTAACGGCAAAATTGCCCGCCGGGCGTCACGCCAGCGATCTGCTGCGCGCTGCGTTTCCAGGCGGCTCGATCACCGGCGCACCGAAAGTGCGTGCGATGGAGATTATCGATGAGCTTGAACCGCAGCGGCGCAACGCCTGGTGCGGCTCTATTGGTTATCTCAGTTTCTGCGGGAACATGGATACCAGCATCACCATTCGCACGCTCAGCGCCTGTGCGGGGAAAATTTATTGTTCCGCAGGCGGCGGCATTGTAGCCGACAGCCAGGAAGAGGCGGAGTATCAGGAAACTTTTGATAAAGTTAACCGTATCCTGCGGCAACTGGAGAGATGATTCGTGGAGCAACCGGCTTTAACTCTGGATGATTTTTTATCGCGCTTTCAGCTTTTACGCCCGCAACTCAACCCGGCGGTGGCGAACACACGTCAGGCGGCGGTACTGGTGCCGGTGGTACGCCGTGAACAGCCCGGCCTATTACTGACGCAACGCTCGCCTCTGCTTCGCAAGCACGCCGGTCAGGTGGCGTTCCCTGGGGGCGCAGTTGACAGCACGGATGCGTCGCTCATCGCTGCGGCGCTGCGCGAGGCGCAGGAAGAAGTCGCCATTCCACCTGAGGCCGTTGAAGTCATTGGCGTTTTGCCGCCGGTTGACAGTGTGACGGGTTTTCAGGTTACACCGGTGGTGGGCATTATCCCGCCGGATTTGCACTATCACGCCAGTGAGGATGAAGTGGCTGCGGTGTTTGAAATGCCGCTGGCCGAAGCACTGCGTCTTGGTCGCTATCATCCGCTGGATATCCACCGCCACGGCAATGCGCATCGGGTGTGGTTATCCTGGTATCAGCATTATTTTGTCTGGGGCATGACGGCAGGAATAATTCGCTCGCTGGCGCTGCAAATTGGGCGCAGACCTTGACTATACTTTACACATCGCACTTTTGTGACAGCGTACGCGCTATTAGTAAAATCAAGGTTAGCCATTAGTTTAATTCATGTGAATAGTTAAGCTGTTTATGGCCTTCCCTCTTACACTATGCGCAGTTATTACATCGTTACTGGAAACGCCGGTAACCCTGTCAGGAGCGTTAATGTGATTAGTCTATTCGACATGTTTAAGGTGGGGATTGGTCCCTCATCTTCCCACACTGTAGGCCCGATGAAGGCCGGTAAGCAGTTCGTCGATGACCTGGTCGAAAAAGGATTGCTGGAGAACGTCACCCGCGTGGTGGTTGATGTGTACGGCTCGCTCTCCCTTACCGGGAAAGGTCACCATACCGATATTGCCATCATTATGGGGCTGGCGGGCAATGAACCGGCCACGGTCGATATCGATGCAATCCCGGGTTTTATCCGTGATGTAGAAAATCGCGGTCGTCTGCTGCTGGCGCAGGGGCGTCATGAAGTCGATTTCCCGCAGGATGACGGGATGCGTTTTCACAGCGATAACTTGTCGCTGCATGAGAACGGAATGCGCATCACTGCGCTGAATGACGAAAGCGTCATTTACAGCAAAACCTATTATTCCATCGGCGGGGGTTTTATCGTCGATGAAGAACATTTTGGTAAAGAGACCACCAACACTGTCAATGTCCCTTATCCGTTCAATTCTGCTACCCAGATGCTGGAGTATTGCAAAGAAAGCGGTTTATCGCTTTCTGGCATGGCGATGCAGAATGAACTGGCATTGCACTCGAAAAAAGAGATTGAAGAGTACTTCGGTAATGTCTGGTCAACCATGCGCGCCTGTATCGATCGCGGTATGAATACAGAAGGCGTGCTGCCGGGGCCCCTGCGCGTTCCGCGCCGGGCTTCCGCACTGCGTCGTATGTTGGTTTCCAGTGATAAGCTCTCCAGCGATCCGATGAACGTTATCGACTGGGTGAATATGTTTGCGCTGGCGGTTAACGAAGAAAACGCCGCCGGTGGCCGCGTGGTAACCGCGCCAACTAACGGTGCCTGCGGCATCGTTCCGGCTGTACTGGCCTATTACGACCACTTTATCGAATCCGTCAGCCCGGATATTTATATCCGCTATTTCCTCGCCGCTGGCGCAATCGGCGCATTGTATAAAATGAACGCTTCCATTTCCGGTGCCGAAGTGGGTTGCCAGGGCGAAGTAGGCGTTGCCTGTTCTATGGCGGCTGCGGGTCTTGCGGAGCTGCTGGGTGCCAGCCCGGAGCAGGTCTGCGTGGCGGCGGAAATTGGCATGGAACATAACCTCGGTCTGACCTGCGACCCGGTCGCAGGGCAAGTACAAGTGCCGTGCATTGAGCGTAACGCTATCGCTTCGGTGAAAGCGATTAACGCTACGCGAATGGCTATGCGCCGTACCAGCGCGCCGCGCGTCTCGCTCGATAAAGTTATCGAAACCATGTATGAGACCGGCAAAGATATGAACGCCAAATACCGCGAAACATCGCGTGGCGGGCTTGCCATTAAAGTACAGTGTGATTAATTCTTGCTTATCAACGCCGTTCAGCCGAACGGCGTTTTTTTTAACCTTTGCTGCAGTTGAGTGATCTTTCGCCTATTTATCGTCGCTTCGGTAATTCCCCACTACACTTTGAGTGTTCTGGCATGGAAATCAGGCCAGGGATTTTACAGGCGGCAGCGGCATGCAGACGGCTCAACGGATCATCAAAAGTTACCGACGACGGCGCGCCATTGTTTGCGTGCTGGTTGGTGCTGTCGCCCTATTTTTAACCCTGACGTTTCGCTTTATTTCGGAGCGTAATTTAAATCATCAGCGTATTTACGCCTTTACCAACCACGCGGTTGAAACGCTTGAGCGTTTGATGCTGCCGCTGGAAGCGGGTCGCAGTGTGCTGGTGCCTCTGGTTGGCATCCCCTGTAACGATATTCACCTGCAACTTCGCAAGCTCGCAGCAAGTCTGCAAACCGTGCGATCTATCGGTCTGATTCAAAACGGAACGCTCTATTGCTCAAGTATCTTTGGCCAACGTGATGTTGCAATTCACCAGCTTCAGCCCTCGCTGCCTTCTCGTTCGCAAAAACTGGTGCTCACCACTGACCAGTCACTGTTAAAAGATCGCCCGATCTTGATCATGTGGTATCCCACCAGTGAAGACGGGCAAAGCGGCGTGATGGAAGCGGTAAATATTGAGTTACTCAGTAATTTAATGCTTGAGCCGCAAGAGCCATTGATTACCAGCGTCAACCTCAGCGTTGGTGGTAAACATCTGGTTGAAGGCAAAGGTGTGTTGGATGACTTACCGCCGCTGGAAAACGAAAAACGCTACCAGCGTGCTTCTGCCCATTTTCCTTTTACCATTAGTGTTACCGGTCCGGGCTCCACGAGACTAGCGCTGTGGCATTTGCCTTCACAGTTACCCCTGGCGCTGATGATGAGTTTATTGACCGGTTTTATTGCCTGGTTTGCCACCGCCAACCGCATGAGTTTTTCCAGAGAGATCAACCTTGGGCTTGCCGGGCGCGAATTTGAGCTATTTTGCCAGCCATTACTTAACGCACATGACATGCAGTGCGCAGGTGTCGAAATTTTGTTGCGCTGGCATAACCCGCGCCAGGGATGGATCTCACCAGAAATATTTATTCCGCTCGCCGAAGAGCAGCATCTGATTGCCCCGCTGACGCGTTATGTGTTGATAGAAACCCAGCGTCAACTGGCGCTCTTTCCTGATGATCCTCACTTTCATATCGGCATCAACGCCGCGCCAAGCCATTTACGCCACGGCGAATTGCTAAAAGATCTCGTCCAGCTCTGGTTTAACAAAAATCCCGCCCAGCAATTAACCATTGAACTCACGGAGCGCGATGCTTTGCTGGATGTTGAATCACGGATGTTGCGTGAACTTCATCGCCATGGCGCGAAGATAGCCATTGATGATTTTGGTACCGGCAACAGTTCGCTTTCGTGGCTGGAGAAATTGCAACCGGACATCCTGAAAATCGACAAATCTTATACCGCGGCTATCGGTACGGATGCGGTGAACTCGACGGTGACCGATATGATTATCGCGCTCGGCCAACGGTTGAATATCGAGCTGGTAGCGGAAGGCGTGGAGACAACGCAGCAAGCGCTGTATTTACGTCAACAAGGTGTACACATGTTGCAGGGGTTTCTTTTTGCAGCACCGATGCCGGTGACGGATTTTCCGGCCTGGCTGGCGGGGAATGTTTCCCCGCCGCCGGAACGGCATAACGGGCATGTCGCGCCGTTAATGCCGGGGTAAAGATTACTCTTCTTCGTCGTGAGCAGGTTGCTCTTTAACAATACGTACCAGATCAACACGGTAATCGTTGGCTTCAATCACGGTGATATGCAACGGTGCCATTTCGAAGGTTTCGCCCACTGGCGGGATTTGTCCTCGCGCGGCAATCACCAGCCCGGCCACGGTGGCAATGTCTTCGTCTTCATCGACGAGGTTGTCCAGACCCAGCGTGTGCTGCAACGCGTGTAAGTCTGTGGTGCCTTTGACCAGCCAGCCGTCACCGTCGCCAATGATTTCAGGCGTTTCATCCGCATCCGGGAATTCACCGGCGATGGCTTCCAGTACGTCCAGCGGGGTCACAAGACCTTGCACGACACCAAACTCATTGGTGACGATAACAAAACTACCGCGAGCCCGGCGCAATACGGCCAGCAGCTTGATCGGATCCAGGGTTTCCGGCACAACAATCGCCGGGGTTGCCGAAGCGATAGCCGCAACATCCACGCCCGCTTCCAGCGAGACCAGTATCTCTTTCGCGCGCACAATGCCAATGACTTCATCCAGCTCACCACGGCAAACAGGGAACAGACTGTGCGGTGAAGACAACAACTGTTGGCGGATCTGTTCAACCCCGAGGTTGGCATCCACCCAACTAATGTCACCGCGCGGCGTCATAATGCTGCGAAGCGAGCGTGAGGCCAGAGATAATACGCCGTTAATCATATAACGTTCTTCTTCCGCAAACGCGCCTTCCGGCACCGGGACGGAGGCCTGGCTATCCGCTTCAATTTGTGGGTTCGACTGGCGGCGTCCTCCCATCAAACGCAGGATGGCATCAGCCGTACGGGCACGCAGCGGCAGATGTGACTGATGGCGAATAAAGTTCCGGCGCGCAATCTGGTTAAAGAACTCAATGATGATGGAGAAACCAATCGCCGCGTACAGATAGCCTTTCGGAATATGAAAGCCAAAACCTTCAGCCACCAGGCTCAAACCGATCATCAGCAGGAAGCTCAGGCAGAGCACGACCACTGTGGGATGTTGGTTCACAAAACGCGTCAGCGGTTTTGATGCCAGTAACATCACTGCCATCGCAATAACGACGGCCGCCATCATCACCGGCAGGTGATTGACCATACCTACTGCGGTGATTACCGCATCGAGTGAGAAGACCGCGTCAAGAATAACGATCTGCACGACGACCACCCAGAAACTGGCGTAGCCTTTGCCGTCGCCACTGACATGTTCACGGTTTTCCAGCCGTTCATGCAGCTCCGTCGTCGCCTTGAATAACAGGAACACACCACCGAACAGCATAATCAGATCACGCCCGGAGAAGGTAAAATCCCAGACGGAAAAAAGCGGTTTTGTCAGCGTTACCATCCACGAGATCAGCGACAACAGCCCCAGTCGCATCACCAACGCGAGCGACAGACCAATGAGACGCGCTTTATCACGCTGTTTCGGCGGCAGTTTGTCGGCAAGGATGGCAATAAACACCAGGTTGTCGATACCGAGAACAATTTCCAGAACAACCAGCGTCAATAATCCCGCCCAAATCGAGGGATCCATTAAGAATTCCATGACAGGCTCCTGACAAGAGATGCGTTATTCAGTGTGCGGAAACGCACAAATATGACATTAAACGTCGTTGGAAAATGGCGGAAAACGCCGGGCTGCGAGGCACGAGAAGGCCAAAAAGTGAACTGACGTCGGTGACGATCCATACGGTGGGCTGCTGCCCTATACTCCTGACTAATTAAACGGAGGATAAACATATCAGAGTGAGTTTGGCATTTGCAAAGATTTACCGGAATTTGCAATTTGTGTGGATATTTTGCGCTTCGAAATTTCACGAAGAGGAAACCTAAATTACGGATCTTCATCACATAAATTATTTTTTCACTATCTAAAATAAATCCCGAAAGTCATAGGTGTTCTCTTTAACCCTTATCTGAATCGATTCGGTTTACCGTTACCGGGACAGATTCACAATACATCAATTACTGGTGTGTTAACGACAAGAAGAAGGAGGTAGCAAGTGACCATTGCTATTGTTATAGGCACACATGGTTGGGCTGCGGAACAATTGATCAAAACCGCCGAGATGCTGCTGGGCGAGCAGGAGAATGTCGGCTGGATTGATTTTGTTCCCGGTGAAAATGCGGAAACGTTGATCGAAAAGTACAACGCACAGCTGGAGAAGCTGGATACCGGCAAAGGTGTGCTGTTTCTCGTTGATACATGGGGCGGCAGCCCGTTCAATGCTGCCAGTCGCATTGTCGTCGATAAAGAGCATTATGAAGTCATTGCTGGCGTCAATATTCCGATGCTGGTGGAAACACTGATGGCCCGGGATGACAACCCGACATTTGACGAACTGGTGGCGCTGGCGGTGGAAACCGGACGTGAAGGCGTGAAAGCGCTGAAAGCGCAACCGGTAGCAAAACCCACATCTGCACCTGTGGCACCGAAAGCGGCAGCACCTGCCAAACCCATGGGACCTAATGATTATATGGTGATCGGCCTTGCCCGTATCGATGACCGTCTGATCCATGGCCAGGTTGCTACCCGCTGGACAAAAGAGACTAACGTTACGCGTATTATCGTGGTGAGCGACGAAGTGGCAGCAGATAATGTCCGTAAAACCCTGCTGACTCAGGTTGCGCCTCCAGGCGTGACGGCACATGTCGTTGATGTCGCCAAAATGGTGCGTGTGTATAACAACCCTAAATATGCGGGTGAGCGCGTGATGCTGTTGTTCACCAACCCGACGGATGTGCTGCGCGTCGTTGAAGAGGGGGTAAAAATCACCTCCGTCAACATTGGCGGTATGGCTTATCGTCAGGGTAAAACCCAGGTGAATAACGCGGTTTCGGTGGATGAGAAAGATATTGTCGCATTCAAGCAGTTGAACGAACGCAATATTGAGCTGGAAGTCCGCAAAGTTTCAAACGATCCGAAACTGAAAATGATGGATTTAATCAGCAAAGTGGCGAAATAACCGCGGCGGCCTGATTGATTCAGTTTTCACACTTACGTCTGATTTAGCTATAGGAGAAGTACAATGGAGATTACCACTCTTCAGATTGTGCTGGTGTTCGTCGTCGCGTGTATTGCCGGTATGGAGTCGATACTCGATGAATTCCAGTTCCACCGTCCGTTGGTGGCATGTACGCTGGTGGGCATCGTTCTGGGTGATATGAAAACCGGTATCATTATCGGCGGTACGCTGGAAATGATTGCCTTGGGTTGGATGAACATCGGTGCGGCTGTCGCACCCGATGCGGCGCTGGCGTCGATTATCTCGACCATTCTGGTCATTGGCGGTCATCAGAGCATCGGTGCCGGTATCGCGCTGGCCATTCCTCTGGCGGCGGCAGGCCAGGTTCTGACCATTATCGTTCGTACCATTACCGTCGGCTTCCAGCATGCCGCGGATAAGGCAGCCGAAACCGGCAACCTGACGGCGCTTTCCTGGATCCACGTCTCTTCCCTGTTCCTGCAAGCTATGCGTATCGCTATCCCGGCGGTAATTGTCGCTATCTCTGTCGGTACCAGTGAAGTACAGAGCATGCTTAGCGCCATTCCGGAAGTGGTGACCAGTGGTCTGAATATCGCCGGTGGTATGATCGTGGTGGTAGGTTATGCGATGGTCATCAATATGATGCGCGCAGGCTACCTGATGCCGTTCTTCTATCTCGGCTTCGTGACAGCGGCATTCACCAATTTCAACCTCGTCTCGCTGGGTGTTATCGGTGCAGTCATGGCGATTCTCTACATTCAGCTCAGCCCGAAATATAACCGTTCAGCAGGCGGCGCTGCTCCGGCTGGTTCCAACGATCTTGATAACGAACTGGATTAACAGGTGAACGACATGGTTGATATGACAAAAACTCCGACTGAGAAAAAACTCACCCAGAGTGACATTCGTGGCGTGTTCCTGCGTTCTAACCTGTTCCAGGGGTCATGGAACTTCGAACGTATGCAGGCATTGGGCTTCTGCTTCTCAATGGTGCCGGCGATTAAACGCCTGTACCCGGAAAATAACGAAGCGCGCCGTCAGGCCATTAAACGTCATCTGGAGTTCTTTAACACCCATCCATACGTCGCAGCGCCGGTACTGGGCGTTACGCTTGCGATGGAAGAGCAGCGTGCAAACGGCGCAGAGATCGACGATGGTGCGATTAACGGCATCAAAGTTGGTCTGATGGGGCCGCTGGCAGGGGTTGGCGACCCCATTTTCTGGGGTACGGTGCGCCCGGTCTTTGCAGCGCTCGGTGCTGGGATCGCCATGAGCGGCAGCTTGCTCGGACCATTGCTGTTCTTCGTCTTGTTCAATATTGTCCGTCTGGCGACACGTTACTACGGCGTGGCGTACGGCTACCGTAAAGGTATCGACATTGTTAAAGATATGGGCGGTGGCTTCCTGCAAAAACTGACCGAGGGGGCGTCAATTCTCGGCCTGTTTGTGATGGGGGCACTGGTTAATAAGTGGACGCATGTGAACATTCCACTTGTGGTATCAGAAATTACCGATCAGACCGGTAAAACCAACGTCACGACAGTGCAAACCATTCTCGATCAGTTAATGCCGGGCCTGGTACCACTACTGCTGACTTTTGCCTGCATGTGGCTGCTGCGTAAGAAAGTTAACCCGCTGTGGATTATCGTTGGCTTCTTCGTTATCGGAATTGTGGGTTACGCCATTGGTCTTCTGGGTCTTTAATTTGTGATGTGATAACCGGGGGCTTGCCCCCGGTTTTTTTATGTAAGGAGAAACAATGACGATTGCGGATATCGTATTGGTACTGTTTATCGCTGCCCTGCTGGCTTTCGCTATCTATGATGAATTCATCATGCCACGCCGCAATGGTGCTACGCTCCTTGCGGTTCCCCTATTACGCAGAAGCCGTACCGATGGGGCTATTTTTGTCGGTCTGCTTGTGATCCTTATCTATAACAACACAGCTAATGGCGGTTCATCATTAACCCTGTGGTTATTATTTGCGCTGACTTTGTTGGGCATTTATCTCTTCTGGATCCGCGCCCCCAAAATCATTTTTAAAATGCGCGGTTTTTTCTTTGCTAATGCATGGATTGAATATAGCCGTATAAAAGAGATGAATTTATCGGAAGATGGTGTGTTAGTGATGCAATTAGAACAACGACGTTTGCTTATTCGCGTACGAAATATCGACGACCTGGAAAAGATCTCTGCCATTTTACTTAAAACTCAGTGAGTTAAGCTCTATTTTCGCGGAAATTACTCCGCGTAAATAATCAGCAGACTTATAGCCATTGCTATATTACTGGGGGGAAGCACTTATATTTATTAACGTAATTTTTACCGATAAATCTAAATGCTAATCGTTATCAAAAAGCAAACAACATTATATATTGCTGCTGTTGTTTTATATTCTCAAAATATGTTAAGGTGCGTCCGTCGTTGGGGAGTAGCCGATTTCCACTACTGGAAATGTACGTGTCAACATACTCGTTGAAAAACGTGGCACGTACGGACTGAAGTCATCAGTCAGGCGAGACTATTGGCACATCAACTGCTGTTTACGGGGGGCAGAGATGTGTTATATGGAACTCCCGGTCAGGACGCTCACATGAATTTATCTGCTACTCTTCTCCTCGCTTTTGGCATGTCGATGGATGCTTTCGCAGCTTCTATTGGTAAGGGTGCCACATTACATAAACCGAAGTTTTCTGAAGCATTGCGCACCGGTCTTATCTTTGGCGTGATTGAAACCCTGACGCCGCTGATCGGCTGGGGGCTGGGCCTGCTGGCAACGAAATTTGTACTGGAATGGAATCACTGGATAGCGTTTGTGCTACTGGTGTTTCTCGGTGGCAGAATGGTGCTTGAGGGAATACGCGGCGAAGACGACAGTGAAGCGGAAACGCCGCACCGCCATGGTTTCTGGTTGCTGGTAACCACCGCAATTGCTACCAGCCTCGACGCTATGGCTGTTGGTGTTGGCCTCGCTTTCTTGCAAGTCAATATTCTCGCAACTGCGCTGGCGATTGGTTGTGCAACGCTAATTATGTCGACAACAGGAATGATGATTGGCCGTTTTATTGGCCCGCTTCTTGGAAAGCGAGCCGAGATTCTCGGTGGTATCGTGCTGATTGGCATTGGCGCGCAGATCCTGTGGAGCCACTTTGCCGCTTAACTTTCCCGCTGTAAGCAGTGGATCGTAAAATCGGTCTGGCAGTGGAATTGTTCCATTGCCGCTAACTTTTCCCACACCTCCGGTTTTGCCCGCCAGGCAAAAGGCGTCATTTGCAATAGCGTAACCGCTTGCTGGCCCGTCAATGTCATATCATAGGCGAGTGATTGCTGTTCCAGCACTCTGAATCCTAAGATATCGCCGCTATTTTCCGCATGTAAATGCACCTCGTCATAGATGAGCCCCTTTAATTCCATCAGATGGCGTGGTCCTGGTGATGCGGTAATGACAATACCTTCTGGCCTCATTACGCGCGACAACTCTTGCGCTTTACAGGGCGCATAAATACGCACCAACCCGTCAATGCTGCTGTCGTCAAAAGGCAAGCGGTGGCTGGATGCAACACAAAACATGATCGCCGAATAGCGCTTCGCCGCCGCACGAATCGCCGCTTTTGAAACATCCAGTCCTAGCATTTGCGCACCATGTTGCTGTGCAATCGCGGCAAATGCCTGGGTGTAATACCCTTCCCCACAGCCAATATCCAGCACAGCATCGGCCACCGGCGGTAGCCGCGCATTCAAAATGTCACCAATCGCATCACGCAATGGCTGGTAATACCCTGCATCCAGAAAAGCGCGCCGCGCTTGCATCATCTCCGCACTGTCGCCAGGATCCTTCGAGCGTTTATGCTGAACGGGCAAAAGATTGACATAACCCTCTTTCGCAATATCAAACTGGTGCCGCTGCGCGCAAAAGAAGGATTTATCTCGACGATGTAAAGGTGCGTGGCAAAGCGGACAACTGAAAGCCATAAAAACTCCGGGGCGTTCTTAAAGGGCGAGAGTGTACCGCCATTTGTTATGTCGTGGAAATTAAAAAGCCCCGCACTAAGGCGAGGCTTTATGTCTGACATTGACGCGCTAAATGCGCTTCAAGCTCAGGGGTGTCGAAATCAGATAGCAGTTACGTTAACTGCAGCTGGGCCTTTCTGGCCGTCCTGAATTTCAAACTCAACGTTCTGGCCTTCGGCCAGAGTTTTGAAGCCGTTACCCTGGATTGCAGAGAAGTGTACGAATACATCTTTGCTGCCATCAGCCGGAGTAATGAAACCAAAACCTTTAGACTCGTTGAACCACTTAACTTGACCTTTAATCTTTGCCATTTGCAAAATTCCTTAATGTATATACTTCGCCCGCAGGCATTGACTGAGAAAACTGAGACATTACTGCTTGAGGCACTAATATAAGGTTCGGCAGAGAAGCTGTATTCAACGAAACGTTTTACTCAGGACTTCTTTACTGAAAATGCCACACATAAACAGAGCTGTACCTCGATTGACCCAAAACGTGTTATCACATAATACGTAAATTATGGCAAGCCATTTTTAAACATGTCTGGATCCGTCGCACAAATTCTATGGTTATCAAGACTTGTTGCGCACGTTTATGCATAACATTGAACGCTATAACAGACGCTCTGAACATCAATATTTGTGCTCACAGAAGCGAATTTCTTACTATAGCTCAATAAGTTCCGTCGTTCCATGCCAGTTCCCATACCGCTATGCATATAGCGTATATCGTAAGAACTTTTTGCGCATACTTATGCTTTTTTCTTAGACCAGGAAGATTCTTAAACAAATATAAACCCAATAAAAACTATTACCTCAAACCACTATGGATATTTCTTGTGCAAATAAGCAAAGTTGTGCACCAAAATAATGAAATTATGATGACACTGCCTCATAAAAAGGCAAAGAAATCGTTTCGATAAAAATAAAACAGCGTGATAATAAAGCAACGCATGTTTTTGGAGTGCTGGCGGAATTAACAAAGAGGCAAATACTGCCCAATTTTTAAGATCCTGAAGTTATCATTCTCCGCAGCCGTTTCGGTTAATGCCCACTGCAACTCTTTGACTGGTTCATCAAGCGATTCATCCGCCAGCTCAAATACTCCCCAATGAATAGGGATAGCAAGCGGCGCACCCAACTGTTGCCAAAGCGCAACAGCACTTTGTGGATCCATATGATTCATCGCCATAAACCAGCGCGGTGCATAAGCACCAATTGGCAGCGCGATAGTATCCAGTTGACCTAACCGTTGAGGAATGGTGAGCAATTCTGGTGTGTAACCTGTATCACCAGCAAACCAAAAACGCTGCGCTGATGATTCAATGACCCAGCCGCACCACAATGAGCGATTGCGATCCCATAATGTGCGCATGCTCCAATGTTGTGCAGGCACCGCGGTGTAGGTCATTCCCTGAAATATAAAACTTTGCCACCAGTCTAACTCAGTAACATGTTGCGCACCGCGTCGACGAAGCCAACCGCCAACCCCCAATGGTACAAAGAAGTGCACATCCGGAAAGCGACGCAGCAGCGCACGCACCGTCCACGTATCCAGGTGATCGTAGTGATTGTGAGAAATAAGAATCGCGTCCAGTAGCGGAATGTCGGCAATCGCGAGCGCTGTCGGTGTCCGACGTTCTGGACCAGCAAAGCTTACAGGCGAAGCACGACGAGAAAAGACGGGATCTGTGAGGAGATATTGGCCCTGCAGGCGCAATAGCATGCTGGCATGTCCTAACCACCAGAGGCCATCGTCCTCACCAGCAATATCGGCTTTTTGCCACCACTGTTCGATAAATCCTGGGTAGCCGCAGGAGGGTGGTCGGGGAAGCCCGGCGGCTTTGCGCTCTTTTCGCCAGCGCTTAACATCTCCGGGTTGATGGGCAAAAGATGCCGAATTGCTAAAACCTTCCGGCGTGTGGTGCGAGATTGCAGGATTATACCAGGGGTTTTTCCACGCCATCTCGCACTCCCAGGCAGGCTAGCGCTCAGCAACCAGGCGGATGAAGTCATCATCACCTTTTTCTTGCGCTTTTACTGGCTCAACCGCTTCGTCTTTTTCAGGTTCATTTGACTCGCACAACCGGCGCAGCAAAGCATTTTGTCGTTTTTGCTGATCCAGCAGAGCTTCAAGTAACTCGATTTGTTCATTCGTGCGTGAACTGGCGCGATTGATAAAGAACCACAAAACCAGACCGACAAGAAGAACCACCAAAGAAAGGACTATGGACGCAAGGTTGATCGCGCCTGAATTTAATACTTCGTTCATTTCACCACCTCTATATAGACGCGGCATTCTACCACTGACGTCAAGGAAGGAAATCTCTCACTGAAAAAATGCCATTACCAGGGGATGAATTTATTGATGACGCAGATGCCGCTGAAGAATTGTACATCTTGATCACACATTACGTTAAGCATTTGAGTCCAGAGTAGCAGGCAGACTACCAATACGGCAGCCAGAATCAGCCATCTATATTTTCTCACTCCACTCTCCGATACGTTGCAAGGTGTAACCAGGTTAACATGGCTTCCTTAAACCGCGACTAACTGTATCTCCTTTCGGTATTTTTAGGAATGCTGGACTTGTTTCACCAGGTAAATACCGTAGCCTTGTGATACAGTCTACCGATATGCAAGGAGCAAATATGCGTACACTCATACGAAGCGTTATCGTTCTGGCGCTGCTGTGGATTGGGCTCTTGCTGAGCGGTTACGGGGTGCTGATCAACAGTACGGAAAACGCGGCTGGGCTGGGCTTGCAATGTAAATATGCTACTGCGCGAGGCACCAGTACCGCACAATATGTGCATTCCAGTAATGGTTTTTTTGGTCTGGCAAATTGCCCGCTGTTGCGTAAAAGCGATACCGTTATCGATAACGGCTAATCTTTTGCACAAAAAAAGCCGCCTTTTTTTCAGGCGACTTTTTTGTCTTCATTCAGAACGGATAGTCGTTATAACCCATCTGTTCGGAAATTTTACGCGCGGCATTGTGCAACATTTCAACATACTCATGCAGGCGTTCTTCTGAAAAGCGCAATGTTGGGAAAGAAATACTTAAACCAGCAATCACAACACCGAAACGGTCAAAAACCGGCACGCCAATACAGCGTAAGCCTTCTTCCTGCTCTTCGTTGTCTTCGCCATAACCTTGCTGACGCACAATATCCAGCATCGGCAACAGATCTTCGGTACTTGTGATAGTGCGCTCAGTGCTGCGCTTATACTCAACACCTTCAAGAATCTGCTGCACTTCGTCACGATCGCGCCATGCCAGCAGGACTTTACCAATCGCAGTGCTGTACAACGGGTTACGGCGACCAATGCGCGAATACATGCGCAGATTGTACATTGAATCAATTTTATGGATGTAGACAATGCTATCTTCATCCAGCGCACCCAGGTGGATGGTCTCTTTCGTCAGACGAGAAAGCTCACGCATTTGGATATCCGCGCTGCGGATCAAATCAACGTTTTGCAATGCGCGCGCCCCAAGCTCAAAAAGCTTCAGCGTCAGGGAATATTTTTCTGACTCCCCTTCCTGTGCGACATAACCTAACGATTTCATGGTTTGCAAAAAGCGATAAACGGTGCTTTTCGACATCATGACACGCTGCGAAAGCTCGGTGATGCCGATTTCACGCTCTTCTCCGAGCGCCTGCAGAATGCCAAATACCTTCAATACAGAAGAGACAGAATCTGGCTGCTTGTCCAAATCTGCGATTGCCATTAATCACCTCATCGCCTGTGTTTTATAAAATTCAGAATCGGTTTTTATTATAAATTCGTCATCCGGTCACCGCAATGCGCGTTTGTCAACTTCGTTACAAATCTGCGACATAAAACCGGAATGCTAATGATAGAATCATTATACAAATAACTTTGTGACACTAGCCCTGAAATTTCCATGGATAAATCCTCCCTTGATGGCTTGCCCATTCCACAGCGTTACGGCGCAATTCTGACCATTATTGTTGGCATCGCCATGGCCGTGCTGGACGGCGCAATTGCTAACGTTGCTCTACCGACCATTGCGAGGGATCTCAATGCTTCCGCTGCCAGTTCAATCTGGATTGTTAATGCCTATCAAATTGCGATCGTCGTTTCATTACTGACCCTTTCATTCCTTGGCGATATGTTTGGTTATCGCCGAGTTTATCAATACGGCCTGATGCTCTTTACGCTTACCTCGTTACTTTGCGCGCTTTCCGACTCGTTATTGACCTTAACTTTGGCGCGTGTCGCACAAGGCTTTGGCGGTGCAGCACTGATGAGCGTTAATACTGCGCTCATTCGGCTGATTTATCCCCAGCGAAGCCTGGGGCGCGGTATGGGCATCAACTCCTTCGTTGTCGCTGTATCATCTGCTGCAGGACCGACCATTGCAGCGGCCATTCTTTCTGTTGCCTCCTGGCAATGGTTATTCCTGATCAATGTGCCTCTGGGTATTCTCGCCTTGCTGTTGGCAATAAAATTTTTACCGCCCAATGCGACACGCAGTGCAAAACCTAAATTCGACCTGCCCAGCGCGGTAATGAATGCACTGACATTCGGTCTGTTAATCACGGCCCTTAGCAGCTTCGCTCAGGGGCAATCCACGATGTTAGTCTTGGTGGAATTGGTCGCATTGTTGCTCATTGGCTCGCTTTTTGTTCGCAGGCAGTTGAAATTACCCGTACCTTTATTACCTGTAGATTTGCTGCGGATCCCGCTTTTTTCTCTGTCGATTGGCACTTCTGTCTGTTCATTTTGCGCACAGATGCTGGCACTTGTCTCTTTGCCTTTCTTTTTACAGACGGTGCTTGGACGCAGTGAAGTGGAGACGGGGTTGCTGTTAACGCCCTGGCCGCTGGCTACTATGGTAATGGCTCCGCTGGCAGGATATCTGATTGAACGCGTTCATGCCGGGCTTCTGGGAGGATTAGGAATGGTCATGATGGCGGGTGGCTTATTTGCACTAGCGCTGCTTCCGTCGGCACCGGCAGATATTGATATCATCTGGCGAATGGCGTTATGCGGTGCGGGTTTCGGCCTGTTTCAGTCGCCCAACAACCACACTATTATCACTGCCGCACCCCGCCAGCGCAGCGGCGGTGCCAGTGGCATGCTGGGTACAGCGCGTCTACTGGGACAAAGCTCCGGTGCCGCACTGGTAGCGTTGATGTTTAATCTTTTTGAAACCCATGGGACGCATACCTCATTGCTACTGGCAGGAACACTCGCCACGATCGCCGCCGGAATCAGCAGTCTACGTATTACACAGCCGCGCGCCAGTGAGTAAAAAATCCCTTGTATAGCACGATATTGATAACGTCGTCGAAGGGATTAACGCCCTACCCGTTCTGTCAGCTTTGAATCCAGAGGCAGTATGGCAAAACTAAAATCTGTTGCTTATCACGTCCACAGAACGTGATTTTAAGTTGGCAATAAAAAACGCGTCCTTAGACGCGTTTTTTATTCCAGATGACCTGTTATTTCAGATATTCGCCAGAACGCAATGCTTCAATACGTTTGTCCAACGGCGGGTGGGTCATGAACAGTTCACTCAGCGATTTTGACTTACCATTGATACAGAAAGCCATCATGCTGCTTGCTTCCTGCGGTTCATAGCTGGTTTTCAAACGCTGGAGCGCAGCAATCATCTTCTCACGACCAACCAATTTTGCAGATCCGGCATCGGCATGGAATTCACGGTAACGCGAGAACCACATGGTGATAATGCTCGCCAGAATACCGAACACCAGCTCCAACACAGTTGCAACAGCGAAGTAGATCAGCGGGTTGCCGTTAGTTTCTTCGCCATCATCACGGTTACCGCTGAGGAAACCTGAAGCAATCTGCGCAATGATGCGTGAAATGAAGATAACAAAGGTGTTCACGATACCCTGAATCAGCGTCATGGTGACCATGTCGCCATTCGCAATATGGCTGATCTCATGGGCGATAACAGCTTCAGCCTCATCGCGGCTCATGTTTTGCAGCAGGCCGGTGCTGACTGCAACCAGCGAAGCATCACGGCGCGCACCGGTTGCGAAGGCATTGATATCCGGTGCATGGTAAATGGCCACCTGCGGCATCGCGATACCTGCCTGCCGAGACTGCTGGGCAACAGTGTCCATCAGCCAGCGCTCCATATCGTTACGCGGCTGTTCAATCACTTCACCACCAACAGATTTCAGCGCCATCCATTTCGACATCAACAGCGAAATGAACGAGCCGCCAAAACCAAACAGCAGCGCCATAATTAACAAGCCCTGAACGCTGCTCGACTGAATGCCCGTCAGGCTAAGTACCAGACCGAACACCAACATGACGGCCAGGTTAGTCAACAGGAAGAGCGCGATTCGCATCATAATTTTCTTTTAACCTCGACTTAACAAAACGCACTATGCGATTACCCACATCGTATGGGCATAGCAGTTATTTTCAAGCATCAGAGCAGCGTAAGTCACGAGAATAACACAACTTTACATTTTGTAGTACATTGCTTACGCCAAAGAAGAGTTGTTAAAAAAACAGGCACAATCTCTTGTGCCTGTTTTATTTTACTTTGCGGGAGCGGGTTGTTCCGCTGGTTGATCTTTTTCGAGATGCGCCAGATCCAGAGCAATATGAACCGTTTCATCGAGATACGGATCGGGTTCCTGATAATCCTTTGGCAAATCGTCCAGTTTTTTCAGTAGCGGCTTGCCTTCGCGTTTAAAGCGATCATTGAGACGAGAGAGACGAATGGCATCATCTTCCGCATTCTCTTTCTCGCGCTGCGACAGGTTAAGAGAAACGATGTTACGTTTATCTTTCAATGCATCGAAACGCGCAATGTCCTTCATGATGTACTGGAACTCAGGATCTTTGGCGATTCGTTCCTCATGATCTTTAAGCAATTCCGCGCCAAACGGTTTTAAATCGCCAGACTTCACAAACGTAGCAGCGTTGATGCTGTCCCACGGCAGTGCGTTGTCTTCAAATTTCTCACCGGTTTCAGTAACCTGCGTCCCCGTCGGCATAATAATGTCCGGCGTTACGCCTTTACGCTGCGTGCTTCCACCGTTAACACGATAGAATTTCTGGATGGTGTATTGCACCGATCCCAGCGCCGGCCACTCAGGACGAAGCATCTGATCGTAAATACGGTTGAGCGAGCGATACTGCTGGACAGTGCCTTTACCAAAGGTGGGTTCACCAACAATCAGTGCACGGCCATAGTCCTGCATCGCAGCGGCAAAGATTTCTGATGCAGAGGCGCTAAAGCGGTCAACCAGCACCACCAGTGGGCCTTTATAATACACCACGCCGTCGGTATCGCTGTCTTCACGCACTTTACCGTTGTTATCACGCACCTGTACCACCGGGCCGGACGGAATAAACAGACCGGAGAGCGATACAGCTTCCGTCAGCGCGCCGCCGCCGTTAGTGCGCAAGTCAATAACCACGCTGCTAACGTTTTGTTTTTCAAGTTTTTGCAACTGGACTTTGACATCGTCAGTCAGACCAACATAGAAGCCAGGGATGTCCAGAACGCCAACTTTTTCTTTGCCGACGCTTTTTACTGACATTTTCACCGCGCGGTCTTCCAGGCGAATCCGTTCACGCGTCAGTGTAACAATACGCGTTTTGGTGCCCTTACCCGCCGGCAGGATTTCAAGGCGCACTTTACTGCCTTTTGGTCCTTTAATCAGTGCAACCACATCGTCAAGACGCCAGCCGATAACATCAACCATGTTCTGGCCGGTTTGCCCCACGCCCACGATACGATCGCCAACGCTGATAGCTTTGCTTTTCGCCGCCGGACCACCTGCCACCATGGAATTGATCACGGTATAGTCATCATCCCCCTGCAACACTGCACCAATCCCTTCCAGAGACAGACTCATCTCGGTATTAAATTGTTCGGTATTACGCGGAGAAAGGTAGTTGGTGTGCGGGTCAATTTCCCGCGCGAACGAGGTCATGGCTAACGAGAAAACATCTTCGCTATTGGTTTGCGCCAAACGGCGAATCGCAAATTTATAACGACGCGTCAGCGTTTCGCGAATCTCTTTCTCATCTTTCCCGGTCAGCTTCAGGCTAAGTTCATCATACTTAACTTTGCTGTCCCACAGTGCGTTCAGTTCCGCTTCATCCTTCGGCCATGGCGCTTTGCTACGGTCAAGATTAAAGGTGTCGTTACCGGAAAAATCCATCGGGCGCTCAAGCACTTTCAGTGCGTACTGGTAGCGCTCAAAACGACGCTTCTGCGCAAGGTTGTACAGGTCGTAAAATACGTCCAGTTTACCGGTGCGCAGCTCGTCGCCAATCAGGCTTTTTTTCTGGGAAAACTGTTCGACATCGCTCGCCAGCAGCACATTGTGGCTGTAGTCGAGCAGATTGAGATAGCGATTGAAAATTTTCGCCGAAAAAGCGGCATCTAAATCAAACTGACGGTAGTGAGAGCGGGTAAAACGCGAAGTTACGCGTTCGCTCACCGTCGCGTGCTGGGTCTCTTCCTTTAATACCGGAATTTGATCGGCACGGGTAATATCTTCCACAGCCAAAGCATGGCCTGTTACGAATAACAGACCAGCCAATGCTGTGCGCTTAAACAAAGTGTTCATGCCAGGCCAGGCCTCCGTTTCAGAACATTAAATGTTCTGCGCGTACAATCATCGACATACCCGAGCTAAGCTGTACGCGAACGCCATCTTTGGTGATTTCCAACACCGTGGCGTCCATCGCATTGTTCCCCGCTTTCACCTTCAGGTTTTGACCAACGCTCAGTACAGATAAATCTGAAACTGGTGTATGGCGCTCTTCCTGCTGAGGTGCACGCTGGGTTTTCGCGACAGGTTTGTCAGTACGAGGTTTGCGTTCAGCACCCTCTTTACGACGCGGAGCCGGGCGGGCTTTACGCTCACGGCGCGGCGCCTCTTCTTGACCTGCAGCAGCAGCGGCTTCTCGTTTTTTAGCTTGCTGTTCAGCACGTTGTGCCTGAACACGCGCTTTGGCTTCTTCAAGCTGTTTGCGGGCATGTTCTACGTGTTGCTCATCCAGCACGCCACAAGCGTTGCCATCGAGATCCACACGCGCCGCGCCAGCTTTGATACCGTACAGGTAACGCCAGCTTGAAGTATAAAGACGTAAAGCGGAACGAAGTTGGGTTTTGCTGAGATTCATCTCACCCTCAACACGCTCAACTAAATCCTGAAAAATACCGATTTTCAGAGGGCGTGCTTCGCCTTCAGCACTGAAACAGTGAGGGAAACGTTCGGCCAAAAAAGCGATAACTTCTTTACTGCTATTCAACTTAGGTTGATTTTCCATGAAATTTCCTGATTACAACGGACGTTGCCAACAAGCGCAGGCATGAACAGGCGTCATTATAATGACGCTATCGGTAAATGCTACGTTATCCGTTGATTATCCTGCGACGGGTGCAAAGATTTTTTGATAATCGGTCGCCGCAAGAACGTTTTCAAGATGCGAAACCAGTTCGCGCAGCCCCTGTTCATCCTCGGCGGTGAAACGAGAAAAGACGACACTGTCGATATCCAGCACGCCAATAATCTGATTATTTACCGTTACCGGCAGTACGATTTCAGAATTACTTGCTGCATCGCAGGCAATATGACCATCGAACTGGTGCACATCTTCCACACGCTGTACGCGATTTTGCGCAACCGCTGCGCCGCAAACTCCACGGCCAACCGGAATGCGCACACAGGCAATTTTGCCTTGAAACGGTCCTAATACTAGCGTATCAGCTTCCAGAAGATAAAAACCGGCCCAATTCACCCCATCAAGACGTTCAAACAGCAGCGCGCTGGTATTTGCGAGCGTCGCTAGAAAACTCGTTTCACCTGCCATTAACGCTTGAAAATCGCGGTTTAGGTCCGCGTAAAATTCTGTTTTGCTCATTATCCAACCATTTTGGTGTCTTACTTCGAAGAACTGCTTAGCCTATTAAAATAAGCATTAAATGCGTTGATGCTCAAGATGTTCCATTCATGAGTTAAGATAGATTCATCTAAACATTTTCTGATACACGCAATGGCACTAAAGATACAACAAATTACGCCGGGGAAAAAAATCGCCGTTCATCGCGTGGGCGAAGCGCTGCCACGCGCACATTACCAGCGCTGTCCCCAGTGCGATACGCTTTTTGCGTTACCGGTTATGAAATCGCACCAAAGCGCATTTTGCCCCAGTTGTGATGCCAAAGTCCGTGACGGACGGGACTGGTCCTTAACGCGCCTCGGTGCGATGGCAGTGACCATGATTCTCCTGATGCCATTTGCCTGGGGCGAACCACTACTGCATCTCTATCTGCTCGGCGTACGTATTGACGCCAATTTATTGCAGGGCATCTGGCAAATGACCGCGCAAGGCTCGCCCATTACGGGCGCGATGGTGCTGTTTTGCACCGTTGGTGCACCACTGATACTGGTTACATCGATTGCCTATTTATGGCTTGGCAACATCCTCGGCATGAATCTGCGCCCCGTGTTGTTAATGCTGGAAAAACTGAAAGAGTGGGTGATGCTGGATATCTATCTGGTTGGCGTTGGCGTCGCCTCTATTAAAGTGCAGGACTACGCCTACCTACAACCCGGCATCGGGCTGTTTGCGTTTGGTGCACTTGTGATTTTAAGCGTAATGACGCTCATCCATTTGAACGTTGAACAGCTCTGGGAGCGCTTTTATCCGCAACGCCCGGCGAAACGTCCCGATGCCAAATTACAGGTCTGTTTGGGTTGCCATTTTACCGGTTTTCCTGATGTTCGCGGCCGCTGCCCACGCTGCCACATTCCGTTAACGCATCGCCGTAAACAGAGTTTGCAGAAGTGTTGGGCGTCACTTATCGCATCGTTAATCTTTCTGTTCCCGGCGAACCTGTTGCCGATCTCCATTATTTACGTCAACGGCACGCGACAAGAAGATACGATTTTGTCGGGGATTATTTCGCTGGCGCACAGCAATATTGCCGTAGCAGGTGTGGTATTTATCGCCAGTATTCTGGTGCCATTTACCAAAGTGATCGTGCTGTTTACACTGCTGCTTAGCATCCATTTCAAATTTGAACAGGGGTTACGCACTCGTATTTTACTTTTGCGCTTTGTGACCTGGATTGGGCGTTGGTCGATGCTCGATCTGTTTGTCATTTCACTAATGATGTCACTGATTAACCGCGACCAACTCCTCGCTTTTACTATGGGACCCGCTGCGTTTTATTTCGGTGCGGCGGTAATTTTGACTATTCTTGCTGTGGAATGGCTGGACAGCCGCTTACTTTGGGATGCACATGAGTCAGGAAACCCCCGCTTCGCCGACTGAAGCGCGTATTAAAACAAAACGGCGCATTTCGCCTTTCTGGTTGCTCCCGGTCATCGCCCTGCTCATTGCGGGCTGGCTTATCTGGAGCAGCTACGAAGATCGTGGCAATACCATCACGATTGATTTTATGTCCGCTGACGGCATTGTTGCAGGGCGTACCCCTGTTCGCTATCAGGGCGTTGAAGTCGGCACCGTGCAAGACATCCGCCTGAGCGAAGATCTGAAAAAAATCGAAGTCCGCGCCAGCATCAAATCCAATATGAAAGATGCATTGCGCAGTGAAACCCAGTTCTGGCTGGTTACGCCGAAAGCGTCGCTGGCGGGCGTTTCCGGCCTGGATGCGCTGGTAGGCGGTAACTATATTGGCATGATGCCAGGTAAAGGCGATCCGCAAGAGCACTTCACCGCACTGGATACGCAACCGAAATATCGCCTGAACAACGGCGAATTGATGATCCACCTTCATGCTCCGGACTTAGGTGCGCTGAACAGCGGTTCGCTGGTCTATTTCCGCAAAATACCGGTCGGTCGTGTTTACGACTATTCGATTAATGCCAATAAACAGGGCGTGACTATCGATGTGTTGATTGAGCGCCGGTTTACCAGCCTGGTGAAAAAAGGCAGCCGTTTCTGGAACGTTTCCGGTGTGAAAGCCGATGTCGGTTTGAGCGGTGCAAAAGTCCAGCTTGAAAGCCTGGCGGCACTGGTCAACGGCGCAATTGCCTTTGACTCCCCCGAAGCCTCGCAACCCGCGGTACAGGACGACGAATATGGCTTATATGAAGATCTGGCGCACAGCCAGCGCGGTGTGCTGGTCAAACTCGATTTGCCTGGCGGGCAGGGATTAAAAGCGGGTTCAACACCGCTGATGTATCAGGGGCTGGAAGTTGGTCAGCTGACTAAAATTAATCTCAACCCTGGTGGTGCAGTCAGCGGTGAATTAACGGTCGATCCGAGTGTGGTCAACCTGTTGCGCGATAACACGCGTATCGAAATGCACAATCCAAAAATCTCCCTGAGCAATACCAATCTCAGTTCTCTGCTGACCGGCAGCACACTGGAACTGGTGCCGGGTGAAGGTCAACCGCGTAGTCAGTTTGTTGTGCTGCCTGCGGACAAAAACCTGTTGCAGGAGCCTGGCGTTGTGACACTGACACTGACCGCGCCGGAAAGTTATGGTATCGACGCCGGGCAACCACTGGTGCTCCACGGTGTGCAAGTCGGCCAGGTACTGGAGCGCAAGTTGACTAACCAGGGTGTTACTTTTGCCATCGCTATCGATCCCCAGTATCGCGATTTAGTGCACGGTGACAGCAAGTTCGTCGTCAATAGCCGTGTAGACGTCAAAGTGGGGCTGGATGGCGTTGAGTTCCTCGCCGCCAGCGCTAACGAGTGGCTCAGCGGTGGCATCCGTATTCTGCCTGGAGCCAAAGGCGAGATGAAAAACAACTACCCTCTATTCGCTAACCTCGATAAGGCCCTCGAAAACAGCCTGAGCGACCTGCCAACCACCACGCTGACGCTGACGGCAGACTCGCTGCCAGACGTGCAGGCCGGTTCTGTAGTGCTGTATCGCAAGTTTGAAGTCGGCGAAGTGATTACCGTGCGTCCGCGCGCTGATGCTTTTGATATCGAACTGCATATCAAACCGGAATACCGCAACTTACTGACCAGCAATAGCGTTTTCTGGGCGGAAGGTGGCGCGAAAGTGCAGTTGAACGGTAGCGGGCTGACCGTGCAGGCCTCCCCGCTCGCTCGCGCAATAAAAGGCGCAATCAGTTTCGATAACCTTAGTGGCGCCAGTGGGCGTGTGCGCAAAGGCGATAAACGGGTGCTTTACGCTTCGGAAACTGCGGCTCGCGCGGTCGGGGGACAGATTACGTTGCATGCATTTGACGCCGGAAAACTGGCGGCGGGCATGCCTATCCGTTATCTGGGCATTGATATCGGGCAGATTCAGGATCTGCAACTGATTACCGATAAGAACGAAGTCCAGGCTAGTGCGGTGTTGTATCCGGAATATGTCCAGACCTTCGCCCGCGCAGGCTCACGCTTCTCAGTGATCACGCCACAAATCTCTGCTGCGGGTGTCGAACATCTCGATACCTTGTTGCAGCCCTATATTAATGTGGAGCCTGGTCGTGGGGATGCGCGACGCGACTTTGAGATTTCAGAAGCCACCATTACGGATTCGCGCTACCTCGATGGCCTGAATATTGTTGTCGAAGCGCCGGAAGCCGGTTCGATCAACATCGGCACTCCGGTGTTGTTCCGTGGCATCGAAGTTGGCACCGTTACGGGCATGATGCTGGGAACGCTCTCCGATCGTGTGATGATTGGCATGCGGATCAGTAAACGCTATCAGCACTTGGTACGGAATAATTCGGTGTTCTGGCTCGCTTCGGGTTACTCGCTGGACTTTGGTCTGGTCGGTGGCGTGGTGAAAACAGGGACTTTCAACCAGTTTATTCGTGGTGGCATCGCCTTCGCGACACCGCCGGAAACACCATTGGCACCGAAAGCGCAACCGGGTAAACACTTCCTGCTGCTCGAAAGCGAACCCAAAGAGTGGCGCCAGTGGGGCACCGCCCTGCCGCGTTAAGGCTGCTGGCTCCGGCGTGCTTGCGCCGGAGCCTTTATGTTACACTGCGCGCCTGTTTTTACTCCTGTGGTACGCCCCGTGGCTCAAAACGCTGTCTATCTTCCGGATGAATTTCTGGCGCAAATGCGTCAAGCCATGCCGGAACATCTCTCGTTCGATGAATTTATCGCTGCTTGTCAACGCCCGCTGCGGCGCAGTATCCGCGTCAATACGCTGAAAATCTCCGTTGACGACTTTCTGGAACTGGTCGCGCCTTATGGCTGGCAATTAACGCCGGTGCCGTGGTGTGCAGAAGGTTTCTGGATTGAGCGAGATGATGAAGATGCATTGCCACTGGGCAGTACCGCAGAGCACCTGAGCGGCATGTTTTATATTCAGGAAGCCAGCTCAATGTTGCCCGTCACGGCGCTGTTTGCCGACGGCGAAATACCGCAGCGGGTGATGGATGTCGCCGCGGCCCCCGGTTCTAAAACAACGCAGATTGCAGCCCGCATGGGCAACGATGGCGCGATCCTCGCCAATGAGTTTTCCGCCAGCCGGGTAAAAGTATTACATGCCAATATCAGCCGCAACGGCATCAGCAACGTGGCGCTGACCCATTTTGACGGGCGCGTATTCGGTCCTGCATTGCCAGAAATGTTCGATGCTGTTTTGCTTGATGCTCCCTGCTCCGGCGAAGGCGTAGTACGTAAAGATGCTGACGCGTTAAAAAACTGGTCTGTCGCCAGTAACCTTGAGATTGCGGCCACCCAGCGCGAGCTTATCAACAGCGCTTTTCACGCGTTGAAACCCGGCGGAACCCTAGTCTATTCAACCTGCACGCTTAATCGTGAAGAAAACGAAGCGATTTGCCACTGGTTGCAGGCGCAATACCCGCACGCCGTGCAATTTTTGCCGCTCGGTGAACTGTTCCCACAAGCAAGCCAGGCGCTGACCGCAGAAGGTTTTCTGCATGTGTTTCCACAGATTTACGACTGTGAAGGTTTTTTTGTCGCCCGCCTGCGCAAAACCGCCGCAATTGAGCCGATGCCCGCGCCGACTTACAAGGTCGGTAATTTCCCCTTTACCCCGTTAAAACCCAAAGAAGCCGCTCTTGTAGCAACGGTTGCCGCGCACGTTGGCCTTCAATGGAATGACGAGTTGCATCTATGGCAACGGGATAAAGAGATTTGGCTGTTTCCGGCCCAGATCGAGCCACTGATTGGTAAAGTCCGTTTTTCACGTATCGGCATTCGTCTTGCTGAGACGTATAACAAAGGGTATCGCTGGCAACATGAAGCCGTAATTGCCCTCGCCGGCCATGATAACCCGCTGGCATTTGCGCTGACGCTTGCTGAAGCGGAGGAGTGGTATCGTGGGCGCGATATTTACCCACAAAATCCTCCCCAACGTGATGAAGTCATTGTCACTTTCCAGGGCCAGCCACTGGGGCTTGCCAAAAAAATCGGTTCCCGCCTGAAAAACAGTTATCCCCGTGAACTGGTACGTGATGGCCGTTTGTTCGCTGGTAATGCATGACGGTACGCTAAAAAAACGCATTTTTTGACTGGCGACTTGCTCAGTGTTGTACCAGGCTGAAATGTGGGTGATCTTACTGGTCATACCACATTTTTTGACGATCAACGGAGAGCATTATGACGAAAACCAGCGTGCGTATTGGCGCATTTGAAATCGATGATGCCGAGTTGCAGGGAGATAATCAGGGCGAGCGAACGTTACGTATTCCCTGCAGTTCAGACCCGGATTTATGTATGCAGCTTGATGCCTGGGACGCGGATACCAGCATTCCCGCGATCCTGAATGGCGAACACTCGGTGCTTTATCGCGAACATTACGATCAGAAATCTGATACCTGGGTTATGCGTCTTGCCTGACCCAAAGGGAACCCGTCCGCAAGACGGGTTATTTACCTGCCTGATTTCCCCTGCCCTCATTCATCCCCTACACTTATCGTTACGTTGTACAGCGCCGAGGATGGAATGTTCGCTCTGGTTTTATTTGTTTGCTACCTGGACGGTGGATGTGATGACATCGTGGTTGATATCTATAACACGGAAAAACAGTGTCTCATCGCAATGGACGATCAGCGGATGCGCCACGGCGGTTGTTTCCCTGTTAAAGAGTTTATCGATGGTTTCTGGCACCCTGCTAACGAGTTCAGCGATTTCTGATCACTGGACCTGTACCAGCGTCAGTTCGCCGCCAAAAACGGCACCGGTATCGATATAGTGCTGATTCTGCCCATCAAACCGCTGCTTGAGGGGAGTATGGCCAAACCAGAAATGATCGGCCCCCGCGATGCGATTCCCTTTACCTGCTAAGAGCTGGTTAAGCCTGTCGCGACGCCAGAGCACGGATTCGCTATCCACCTCTTGTTCCCACAGGTACTCCTCTGCCGGGTAGTCTGCATGGGCAATCACATTCACCTCCCCCTTGCAGCGCAACTCCATAATGTAAGGTAATTCAGCGCAAATACGCAGTGCGTCCAGCGCTTGTTGCTGCTGAGCTTCATCAAGCGCGCTAAACCAAGTGCCGCCATTAAGTTGCCACATAGTCATCTCACCGTAACGTAGCGCGTCGATAGCCATCTGTTCATGGTTACCCCGCACGGTTCGAAACCAGGGTTTCTTGAGTAATTCAAGGCATTGCAGGCTCTGCGGGCCGCGATCGATTAAATCCCCAACGCAGATAAGTAAATCCTGATAGGGGTCAAAGTGACGGTCCCGTAAAGCTTGCATTAAGCGCTGGTGGCAACCATGAAGATCGCCGACAATCCATATATGCCGCCAGTGAATGCCTTCAATACGTTGATACATATTCATTCCCCCTGTATCACCAGTATAGGAAAATCCTGCCCGCAGCGAATAGAATCGGTTTTGTCTCTATTTCTAAATAGAACTTAAACCGAACGGAAATAAAGCCGGAAGCAAGGTTAATTTGTATTTCCCTGGCCTCTAAACTAAGCGCTGAACTTTTAGAGGTCTTTCTCCGTGTCAAATACCAGCCTGCAAACAGAACTTAACTCAAATCATAATGCGCATATTATTTCCGACCTGGTAAGCGGACGTCTTGTGCCTGGCCCCATCTGGAAAAAACGTAATTACCGCATTAAGTTTTTGTTACGCTCGCTGCTGTTCTGGTCGTCTACAAAGCGGATGCTTACGGCGCTTTCGCAGCGCCCGGATTTTAGCCGCTTACTTGACGCGCAAATAACGCTACCGAGCAAATCTCATCGCCAATACTTAACGCTCGGGTTAAACGCTTCGCAACGTGCGGATGCCATCATCAGCCACTACACTTGGCTTGATGAAAAAGTATCGCCGACACTGGCTGAAGCGCTGAGTTCGTCCGTACCGGTGCAGATAATTGAGTTTTCCGGCAAAGATGAAGCACGTTTTAGCGTCTATGCGTCTTGCGCCAGCAAAGCTGAGCGCGAGGGTGAAACCACCCTGTGGATGTATGATGGTGAGCAGACTTTGCTGGCAAGCGTGACTTTTAGTGTGGTAGGTGAAGAAGGTCATCGCACGCTGGTTATTGGTGGCTTGCAAGGTCCGCGCCGAAGCGTCAGCCATGAAGTGATTAAAGTCGCAACCCGTGCCTGCCACGGTATTTTCCCGAAAAAGATGTTGCTTGAAGTCATTAGCCAGATTTCCCTGCTTACCGGCGTTTCAGCAATTTATGGCGTCAGTGATAACGGACACGTCTTCCGTGCATTGCGTTATCGACTGAGCAAAGGCCGCCATTTCCACGCCAGCTATGATGAGTTTTGGGCTTCAATTGAAGGCGAAAAAGAGAGTGCATGGCGCTGGCGTTTACCGGTGCAATTCGCGCGTAAACCCCTGGAAGCTATTGCCAGTAAAAAACGGGCTGAATACCGCCGCCGTTTCGAATTACTGGACGATGTGATTGTAAAAATTAACGATTTGTTCTCCGCATAACCGCCAGTTCGCACAGAAGAGCCTGTTGTGCTCTTCTGACGCTCTATTATCCGCATGCAGATGAGCTTAACCTGTCGCCTATTTGTCTTACCTCCTTCTTGAACTTAAAAATCATAATTTACAACAAGCTATAATTCACACTTATTAAGCTGATCCTTATCATGGCCTTATAACCCGGTAGCAGTATATCCACTTGTCTCAGATTGGCTTCACTACTGCGCACTTTGAGGTCAGAAAAGACAACGAGGATATTATTAAATTCTGTAAACGTTTGGTGCAGCAATGGCTGATGAAACGGAATGGAGTTACTCCTTTGAAACGCATTAAGAAAACGCTGAAAACTCGCCAGAAAAATACAAAAAGATAGTTGCCCGATATGGTTAAATTTCTCCCGGATGCCAGCTGTTTTTTTCAAGCTTAAGCATAGTAACAGCTCATGCTCACGCCCTTTATTGCGATGAAAATCCCCATAACGACCCAAAAATACCTGGACGCACGCGGTGCAGAATATGTTATGGTTTGTGGCGATGTATGGTTTTGGGAATTTTCAGGACGAAATAAAGAAACCTGCATAACTCAGAGATAAAAAAAGACCGAACACGATTCCTGTATTCGGTCCAGGGAAATGGCTCTTGGGAGAGAGCCGTGCGCTAAAAGTTGGCATTAATGCAGGCTAAGTCGCCTTGCACTTTAAGAATAGATGACGGCGTCAGGTTTTCCAGTCCGCGACAAAAGTGGTCAGAAAAATTGAGTTACCGTCACGCTTATAAAATGCAAAAACCGCAAGGCTTGTTTATTCAGGCTTGCGGTTTTTTTATTGTGGATCAAAGGATTAACGCTAGATTTTAACAAAGCGTCTCAGCTCGCGTAATAAAAGGCGCGAGGCTCATTTTTTCACCCGGTTTGGCAGGATTATCGATCTGAATGATGCTAATTGGCTGGGCGATGGTCTTACCGCTGGCAACTTCTTTTTCAGCAACGTCATTCAACGGGTATTGCACCAGCGTGCTGGGGTTGATGGCATATAATGCATGACCTGGCCGGCACGTCAGCATCACTTCTTCACGGTTAAATGCCCATTTGTCTTTGCCAATCTCAAAGCGGCTTACCGTAATGACCTGCGGCGAAGCCAGTGCCGTACCTGAACATGCCAGCATTAACAGAACTAATAAACTCTTCTTCATTTTTCCCGCCAGGTTCATTCAAAAAGGTTCCCATGTTGCAAACAAACTTACTGCCGCCAGCACCAGTGCGCCCAGCCCTACTTCGGCCCAGGTCAACGCGATAAAACGTTGCTGAGCAGTGTCGTTTCTGAGGTTCAGTCGCGGCACCAAAACATACCGATTCATAACGGCAATTACTACCATCAGCGCCACAAGCGCACATTTCAACAATAACACTTGCCCCCAGTGGCTCTGCCATGGCCAGACCAACCCCTGGATTAAGAGCGTATTGACAACGCCAGTAAGGATGACGCCCGCGACGGCGAAATGGCCGTACCAGGAAAAACGCATCATGGCGGCAATCGCTGCCGCACGCCAGGGACCGCGAGCGAGCTTCATGCAGAATAATACTGGCGCCAACCCGCCCAGCCACATCGCGGCACATAACAAATGCAATGCATGATTACTCCGCTGTACGACGCCCATCGCGCCTTCTCGCATCGCGGCATGCCCTATTCCTGCGGCCAGTACAAACTGCAGAATCACCAATAGCAGTATTTTACGTTGCTGTAACGGTTGCATAAGCACGACAACAAGCGCCAGAAACGCAACAATAACTTGCCACGCCAGCACGGCCCCGGTTTGTGTGCCAGCAACTACCAGCCAGATTTCCGGACGCGCCACATCCTGCCAGCCGTCGCCCATTACTCCACCCTGCACCGTAAACATTGCTGCTGCGCTTACTGCGGCAAGCCACAAACACCCTCGTTGCCAAAAGAGAAAGCGTTGCGCAAGGAGTCGTTGCAAGCTACCCGACGCGAGCCACACGCTAAATAACGTGCAGCCTAAAACCAACATCAGGGCTGCAAAATGCACAAATCTTAATCCAACCAACGCCGCTGCCAACATCAGTCACTTCACAGAAAAAGCGTACTGGCCGCTGGTTTTATGCCCATCAACTGAAACGACATGCCAGTTAACGGTATAGTTTCCCGGCAGCAGCGGCTCTTCCAGCGGAACGATTATCTGCGTTTTGTCATTCTCATTGCGCTTTACCACGCCAGTCTTGATAATTTGCTGCTGTGCGTTGGTCACCGTGATGCCACTAAATTTAGGCTCAATGCCTTCAGAGAAATTCAGTGTTAACGCTTGTGGCGCTGCGGTAACGGCAGCATCTGCGGCCGGGTACTGGCCTTTAAGATGGGCATGCGCCAGAACAGCAGGCGTAGCGAACAGGCTGACAATCAATGCGATGGCTCGCCAGCGGCGACAGGTTGCAACAGGCATATTGTTCATTCCTTTTAGTTATGCATATGGCACAAAGAATAACGCTGTACAATAATCGCGTCGAGTCGCATCGTCGGCGCGCTTGTCTTTCTGCGACAGGCTTAGTAACTTTTGCCGCGTGAACCCAGGAGAAAATCATGATTACCAATCTTGCGCAGCTCGAACAACAAGAGATGGACAAGGTCAACGTTGACCTTGCTGCGGCGGGTGTCGCATTTAAAGAGCGTTACAACATGCCGGTGATTGCCGAAGCCGTTGAACGCGAGCAACCAGAACATCTGCGGAACTGGTTTAGAGAGCGGCTGATAGCCCACCGTCTGGCCTCTGTGTCGCTCTCCCGCCTGCCTTACGAGCCCAAAGTGAAATAAGGGAGCCAGGCATGTTACGCGTTATCGATACCGAAACCTGCGATTTGCAAGGAGGCATTGTTGAAATTGCCTCCGTTGATGTTGTCGACGGACAGATCGTCAACCCCATGAGCCATCTGGTTCGCCCGGACAGGCCAATCAGCCCGCAGGCCATGGCGATACACCATATCACCGAAGCGATGGTCGCTCATCAGCCGTGGATTGAGGAGATCGTACCGCACTATTACGGGAGCGACTGGTATGTGGCGCACAATGCCAGTTTTGACCGCCGGGTGCTGCCTGAAATGCCAGGAGAATGGATTTGCACCATGAAAATGGCGCGCCGCCTGTGGCCCGGCATTAAATACAGCAATATGGCGCTGTATAAATCCCGCAAGCTGAGCGTTCAAACACCTGCCGGGTTGCATCACCACCGTGCGTTATATGACTGCTACATCACCGCTGCGCTGTTAATCGATATTATGCAGGTGTCCGGCTGGACACCCGATCAGATGGCCACGGTAACCGGACGCCCCGCGTTGCTGACGACGTTTACGTTTGGTAAATACCGGGGTAAAGCTGTCTCTGAAATCGCCGATCGCGATCCGGGTTATCTGCGCTGGCTGTTTAACAACCTGGACCGGATGAGCCCTGAACTGCGATTAACGTTAAAACACTACCTGGGCGAGGAGTAATGTGCTCCCTTTCCAGGCAGTGTTCCCTGCGCTAAGGCGATTAAAAATGCATATTCCAGCGCAACGCCTTCATAGGATTTAAACCGGCCGGATTTCCCACCGTGTCCGGAATCCATATCCGTGCATAACAACAGCAAATTATCATCGGTTTTATATTCACGCAGTTTCGCGACCCATTTTGCAGGCTCCCAGTATTGTACCTGCGAATCGTGCAGACCGGTCGTTACCAGCATATGTGGATAGGCATGTGCCCCAATATTGTCGTACGGACTATAACTTTTAATGTAGTGATAATAGGTTTCGTCCTGCGGATTGCCCCACTCTTCAAATTCTCCGGTGGTCAACGGGATGGACTCATCAAGCATTGTGGTCAAGGCATCGACAAACGGTACCTGGGCAATGACACCGTGGAACAGCGATGGACGTTGGTTGATTACTGCGCCCATGAGTAATCCGCCCGCACTCCCCCCCATGCCGTAGCAGAACAATGGCGAGCCGTAACCCTGCGCCAGCAAGTTGTCGGTGACATCAATAAAATCATTAAAGCTGTTTTTTTTGTTGAGGAACTTTCCGTCCTCATACCAGGAATGGCCCAATTCACCACCGCCGCGAATATGCGCGATAGCGCAGACAAACCCACGATCAAGCAAGCTGAGCCGACTGCTGCTAAAATCTGCATCCATACTGGCGCCGTAAGAACCATAACCATAAACCAGCAACGGGTTCTCTCCCTTGCGGAAATGTTTATGGTTATAAACCAGCGACACCGGCACTTCGACACCATCTCTGGCGTGGATCCATAAATGCTCGCTGCGATAATCACCGGAATCAAAACCCGCCACGTCCATTTGTTTTAGAACCCGCCGTTCTCCGGTATCCATATCCAGTTCAAATAACGTATCTGGCATGGTCATTGATGAGTAGCCATAACGCAGGCGGGATGTTTCCGGTTCCGGGTTGTAAGCAAGCCAGGTGACGTAGGCAGGATCATCAAACGCAATACCGATAACTTCCCGGGTTTTACGATTGATCTGGCGCAAACTGGTTAAGCCACGCTGCCGTTCTTCCACAACCAGCCAATCAGTAAACAGCGTAAACCCTTCTAGCATCACCTGCTCGCGCGCCGGGATCAGCACTTCCCAGCGCCGTTCATCACGCACTTTGGTGCGATACAAGCCGAAGTTCTTACCATCCCGATTGGATCGCAAATAAAAGGTGTGCTGGTAGTGATCGAGACTATATTCGTGATCTTTGCGCCTTGGCAGAAAACGCAGCGGCTGAGCATCCGGCAGTTCTGCATCAAGCAGGAGAACTTCACTGGTGGTCGCGCTGGCAAGATGAATCGTAATATAGTGCTGAGATGTGGTTTTACTAAGGCCAACATAAAAGGTTTCGTCCTGCTCTTCATAGACCAATTCATCCTGTTGTGAAGGCGTGCCTATGGTGTGTCGCCAGACCTGATACGGCAGTAATGTTGTGGCATGTTTGCGCACGTAGTAGAGCGTTTCTGAATCGTTAACCCAGACAAATTCTGGCGAGACATTATCCAGCATTTCCGGATACCAGTTGCCCGTCTCCAGATTGCGAAAGCGCAGACCATATTGCCTGCGGGAAAGATAATCTTCCGCAATCGCCATAATCGTGTTGTCCGGCGAAATCTCCATGCCACCAAGGGTGTAGAACTCACTGTGTGACGCGCGCTGGTTGGCATCCAGTAACACCGACCACTCATCCCACTCAGAGCTGAGAACAGACTGACGTTGATAAATCGCATATTCGCTTCCCGGCTCGTAGATGTGCCGGTAGCGGTAGCCATTTTTGATGTAAGGCGCGGAGACTTCGCGCTGAGGTATACGCGAGATAATTTCCTCCAGCACGTTGTCTTGCAACGCTTGCTGTGAGGCCATCACTTCACGCCCGTAATCATTTTCCTGATGGAGATAATCCAGAACATCTTGCTGCGAGCGCGTATCGTCCCGCAGCCAGTAATAGTTGTCGATACGCGTATCACCATGCATGGTCATGGCGTGCGGGATTTTTTTTGCTTTCGGCGACATAGCACAATTCTTATTTGGTTTTACATACCTATAAGGGTGGCAAAACCCACGCGCGATGCAAGCGAAACGTAATTTAGATCATGAGCTAAGCGCTAATTTCTGCTTTTTGAGATCCGCCTCGATATCTTCTCGCACATCTTGCGGAATTTTTAACGCCTCGCCCAGCGCGTTCAGATAGCTGCGTTCCATAAAATGATCGATATCGATAACGGCGCAGCTGAGGAAGTAAACTTCCAGCGCTTCTTCTTCGTTTTGCACTCCCTGCGCCAGACGCGCGGGGTCCAGCGGCTGGTCTATAGCATTTGACACCAGTTGCTGCCCTTGCGCTTCCACGCCCGCGTCACGCAATTGCTGTTCTATCGCCACGCGTTCTTTATCATCAATGTGTCCGTCGCTTTTGGCGGCGAACACCAGCGCCAGGATCAGCCGCTCAGTACGTACATCCAGAGGCGTATTTTGCTGGCCAAATTGTGGCTCGCTTTGATGCGCATCCCGGATGCGATCCTTGTACTTATTCCACAACACGCTACCCGCAACGGCTCCTCCGCCCACCAGCAAAGCACCGGTGCCATACTTCGCGAGCAGTTTACGCGATGATTTACTGGCGACCAGCAGCCCCGCCAGGCCACCTAATGCACCCGGCACCAACAAATTGTTGAGCCCCTGTCCACCTGAAGACGGCGTTTGTGTATCGTTTTTTTGACCAAGCAACGACTGCAGTTGATTTAACCAGCTCATAGAACCCTCGCTTACCATGACAGTTGTGAGCACAGAGTAAGCGAGGGGGATGTCAGGAAGTGTCTATATCTGGAAAGATTGGGAAAATGCGATGTTATGATTGCGGCTGATACTCTGCGGTTCCACCTTTACAATCGATGACTACGCGATAGTGAAGGTCCGTGCTTTTCCCTCTTACGGTTAACGGCACAACCCATTTATCATCCTTGCCGGTGATTTCTTTCGGATTGATCCAGGCGACCGGATCGGCCTGCCCCAGTCTCTTTTGATCATCAGCCCATCGGACAATGCGGTTCTGCAAATAATCCCGCTTAACACTCGCGGCAATGCCGTCTGCCTTGAGCCCCTCGCACGAGGGAAATTTAACCGATTTATCCGTGGCGGCATGCACCGCCATGCTGCCTGCCAGCAAAAGCAGACCGGTGAAAACTCCTGCTATTTTCATGCTTATCTCCTGGTTTTTACGCCTTCAAAGCATGGTACAAATTGCTGGCAGTGCAAGATCAGGCGACTTTTACGCGCTTCGCTGCAGTTTTAATATCAACAGCTTCAGCCGCATCCGAATCAGAAGAGTCGGCCGGTGCTGCCGCGTCTTCAGCTTCAGTGCCTGGTAATTTGCCTGACTTCAGGATGCCGTTAAGCGCCTCTTTTTGCTCGGCAAGCCACAGCGCCATCTGGTCGCGTGCATTGTCTTCCAGATTTACCGGCCCTGTTGCAAGCCAATCGCCGAGAACTTCGGCCAGGTCGAGCATTTTATCGTAAGCATCGGCTTCCTTTTTGCTGGCAAAAGACATTTTTTCCTCACCTTCACGAATAACAACGTATTTAACTTCTACCGCCATGATGCAGCCTCATTTAACTGTGTATTTATACAGTATAGTAGCGCGATGAAAAAACCACCGCAAGTGATAAAAGACAGACGCAAACGTTTTCGTTTATACTGCGCGCAAATTTTTTCTCACGGTACGATGCTATGACTCTTTTAGGAACTGCGCTGCGACCTGCAGCAACACGCGTGATGTTATTAGGCTCTGGCGAACTGGGCAAGGAAGTTGCGATCGAATGCCAGCGTCTGGGTATTGAAGTGATCGCTGTTGATCGCTATCCCGATGCCCCCGCGATGCACGTCGCGCATCGCTCTCACGTCATCAATATGCTCGATGGCGAGGCGTTAAAGGCGCTGGTTGTACAGGAAAAACCTCACTTTATCGTGCCGGAAATCGAAGCTATCGCCACGGATACGCTGATTGGGCTGGAAGCGCAGGGTCAACATGTTGTTCCCTGCGCGCGCGCCACCAAACTGACGATGAATCGTGAAGGTATCCGCCGTCTGGCGGCTGAAGAGTTACAGCTGCCTACCTCCAGCTATCGCTTTGCCGACAGTGAAGCCGCATTTCAGCAAGCCGTTGCGGAGATAGGTTTGCCCTGTATCGTAAAACCGGTAATGAGTTCTTCCGGTAAAGGTCAGAGCTTTATTAAAAGCGCCGATCAATTAGCGAAAGCATGGGAATATGCCCAACAAGGCGGCCGTGCAGGCGCCGGGCGGGTGATTGTTGAAGGCGTGGTCAACTTTGATTTTGAAATCACGCTGCTGACCATCAGCGCCGTTGACGGCGTTCATTTCTGCGCACCGGTCGGCCATCGCCAGGAAGATGGCGATTATCGCGAATCCTGGCAACCGCAGCAGATGTCGCCTCTGGCGCTGGAGCGCGCGCAAGCGATCGCCAGTAAAGTGGTGCTGGCGCTTGGCGGATACGGCCTGTTTGGCGTTGAGCTTTTTGTTTGCGGCGATGACGTCATTTTCAGCGAAGTCTCTCCACGCCCGCACGATACCGGTATGGTGACATTGATTTCGCAGGATCTTTCCGAGTTTGCCCTGCATGTCCGCGCTTTTCTCGGCATGCCAATTGGTGCGATTCGCCAGTATGGCCCGTCCGCTTCTGCGGTGATCCTGCCGCGCCTGACCAGCCAGAATGTCACCTTTGACAACGTGCACAACGCCGTAGGTGCGGGTGTGCAGTTGCGTCTGTTTGGCAAGCCGGAAATTGAGGGTTCTCGCCGTATGGGCGTCGCGCTGGCTGTGGCAGATAACGTTGAAAAAGCGGTGGAATACGCAGTTGCGGCTGCCGCGGCGGTGAAAGTCAGCGGATAAAAATCAGCCTCTCCCAACAGGCGACATTGATTGTTTCCTGAAGGCCTACACAGCTCTCAAAGAAGCACTTGCCGCCCCCTTGAGAGCTAAATCCGGGGGCAATAAACGAAATCACATCTTTTGATGTCCGTAGCCCAGGACGAATCAAAACCATAAAAAAAGCCCGGTCAGTATTATGCTACCGGGCTTTTTATCTGGCGGACTTAATGCCCGCCAAGGAAATTACTGTTTCGCGCCTTCAACCGCTTCGCGAGCCAGTTTAGTGATGCGATCGTAATCGCCTGCTTCCAGCGCATCGGCTGGCACCAGCCAGGAACCACCAATGCACAGCACGCTTTTCAGCGCCAGGTAATCACGGTAGTTAGCCGGAGAAATACCTCCAGTCGGGCAGAAACGTACCTGAGAGAACGGACCTGCAATGGCCTGTAGCGCTTTGGTGCCGCCATTAGCTTCCGCCGGGAAGAATTTAAACTCTTTCAGACCGTAGTCCATACCCAGCATCAGTTCAGAAACGGTGCTAATACCCGGGATCAGCGGGATAGTGCCTTCGGTTGCGGCTTTCAGCAGCGGCTCGGTCAGGCCTGGGCTAATAGCGAACTGTGCGCCAGCAGCGGTCACTTCTGCCAGTTGCTGCGGATTCAGCACGGTACCAGCACCGATAATCGCGTCCGGCACTTCCTTCGCAATAGCGCGAATAGCGTCGATAGCGCAAGCCGTACGCAGAGTCACTTCCAGAACGCGAACACCGCCCGCAACCAACGCTTTCGCCATCGGTACGGCGTGCTCAAGTTTGTTCACTACGATTACCGGCACTACCGGACCCGTTTTCAGGATTGCTTCTGCACTCGTTTTCCAGTTTTTCATCAGTGTTTTTCTCTCGCCAGAACTAAAATCTTGTCGTCTTAAAAAGTGATACAGGTAGCGCCCTGCTCCGCACCGGAAAGTTTCTCCCGCAGTGCACCAAACATTTCGCGCCCTGTGCCCACGCGCATCGCGCTAAGGTCAGGAATATGTGGCTGACGTGCGGCAAGAACGTTGTCATCAACCAGCAGCGTTAATTCGCCGGTCTGCCCGTTAACCCGAATCATGTCGCCATCATGCACTTTTGCCAGCAACCCGCCATCATATGCTTCTGGCGTAACGTGAATTGCCGACGGCACTTTACCTGATGCCCCTGACAGCCGTCCATCAGTAACTAATGCAATTTTGAAACGGCGGTCCAATAATACACCAAGTGGCGGCATGAGTTTATGTAATTCTGGCATACCGTTCGCTTTTGGCCCTTGATGACGAACAACAACCACACAATCGCGATCCAGCAGCCCTGCTTCAAAAGCGGGCAGCACGTCATGCTGACTTTCAAAAATCACCGCTGGCGCTTCAATCACCTGGTTTTCTACCGGTACGGCGGAGGTTTTCATTACCGCACGTCCGAGGTTGCCGCTCAGCACTTTGGTGCCACCATGTTTAGAAAACGGTTTATCAATGCTGGCGATCACGTTTTCATCCAGCGACACGGCTGCGCCATCACGCCAGTCCAGTTCGCCATCGTTGAGCCACGGCTCGTGGGTATAACGCGTCAGACCAAAGCCTGCCACGGTATTAACATCTTCATGCAGCAGGCCACCTTTTAACAGCTCGCGCAGTAATACCGGCACACCACCTGCTGCCTGGAAGTGGTTAATATCTGCCGGGCCATTCGGGTAGAGGCGCGCCAGCAAAGGAACGACATCAGAGAGATCGGAGAAATCATCCCAGTTAATGATGATGCCCGCCGCCCGCGCCATCGCCACCAGGTGCATGGTATGGTTTGTAGACCCCCCGGTCGCCAGCAGCGAAACGATACCGTTAACCACCACTTTTTCATCAATCATTTTGCCAAGCGGCATCCATTCGTTGCCGTTGCCAGTAAGACGCGTCACCTGGCGAGCAGCAGCTTCCGTCAACGCTTTGCGCAACGGCGCATCCGGATGCACAAATGAGGAACCGGGCAATTGCATGCCCATGAACTCAATCACCATCTGGTTGGTGTTGGCGGTGCCATAAAACGTACAGGTGCCTGGAGCATGATAGGATGCGGCTTCAGACTCAAGCAGTGCAATACGATCAACTTTACCCTCAGCATAAAGCTGGCGAATACGCACTTTCTCTTTGTTTGCCAGGCCGCTTGCCATTGGGCCTGATGGCACAAATACAGCAGGCAGGTGGCCAAATGACAATGCCGCCATCGCCAGTCCTGGGACGATTTTGTCACACACGCCCAGATACAACGCGCCATCAAACATATTGTGCGACAGGCCGACCGCGGCAGACATGGCAATCACTTCGCGGCTCAGTAAAGACAATTCCATCCCGTCCTGGCCTTGCGTTACACCATCGCACATGGCCGGAACACCGCCCGCCACCTGGCCCACGGCATTCACGGAATGCAGCGCTTTACGGATGATATCCGGATACACCTCGTAAGGCTGGTGCGCAGAGAGCATGTCGTTATAAGACGTGATGATCGCTATGTTGTTGCGCAACATGCTTTTGAGGGAGGCTTTATCGTCGGGTTGGCACGCGGCAAAGCCATGCGCCAGGTTACCGCAGGCGAGGGTTGAACGGCGTACGGTGTCGCTTTTCGCTTGTTCAATACGCGCCAGATAGGCTGAGCGGGTTTCGCGCGAACGTTCAATAATTCGATTTGTTACGCGTAACATTGTAGGGTTCATAGAGGCTCCTGAAATTTATCTGTCCGGGAGGCCGCGTTAACAGTGTGATTAGCTTTGCGTAACAAGCTGAAAACACCAGAGCGCCGCGCCCCATAGGCAAAATCGCTTCAGCCAGTGTAATAAAAAAAGCCCCGCTGGTGAATCCAGTCGGGGCTTGAAAGATGAAAAATTGTTCGGATAGCTGAGTTAGATCATGTTACCGGTAAAATTGCGCAACGCTAACTGTTGGCTAATCACTCAAACTCGTTCCAGGAACGGCCATCACGGGTGATCATCGCCACCGAGGCCACTGGCCCCCAGGTTCCCGCCTGGTAAGGCTTCGGCGAGTCGTTATCCGCCGCCCAGGCTTCCGTGATGGAATCCACCCATTTCCAGGCTTCTTCAACTTCGTCACGGCGAACAAACAGCGCCTGAATGCCGCGCATCGTTTCCAGCAACAGACGCTCATAAGCATCTGCCAGATGCGTCTGATTGAACGTTTCGGAATAGCTCAGATCCAGCTTGGTGATTTGCAGATTGTGCTTGTGATCGAGACCCGGCACTTTGTTCAGCACCTGGATATCCACCCCTTCGTCCGGCTGCAGGCGAATAGTCAGCTTGTTCTGCGGCAGATCTTGCCAGGACTCTTTGAACAGATTCAGTTCCGGTGTTTTAAAGTAAACAACCACTTCAGAACATTTGGTCGGCAGACGCTTACCGGTGCGCAGGTAGAAAGGTACACCCGCCCAACGCCAGTTATCGATGTCGACACGGATAGCAACGAACGTTTCGGTATTGCTGGTCTTATTCGCGCCCTCTTCTTCCAGATAGCCCGGCACTTTTTTACCTTGGGCGAAACCGGCGCTGTACTGGCCACGTACGGTTTTTTCACGCACATTCGTGCGATCAATACGGCGTAGCGACTTCAATACTTTTACTTTCTCGTCACGAATGCTGTCTGCACTCAGATCGGACGGCGGCGACATGGCAATCATGCACAGAATTTGCAGCAGGTGGTTCTGGATCATATCGCGCATCTGCCCGGCCTGGTCGAAATAGCCCCAGCGCCCTTCAATGCCCACCTCTTCCGCCACGGTGATTTCAACGTGATCGATGGTGCGATTATCCCAGTTATTGACGAAAAGAGAGTTAGCAAAACGCAGCGCCAGCAGGTTGAGTACCGTCTCTTTACCGAGGTAGTGGTCGATACGATAAACCTGGCACTCTTCGAAAAATTCGCCCACCTGGTCATTGATTTCTCGCGATGTTGCAAGCGAAGTACCCAGCGGTTTTTCCATCACCACGCGCGCGGGTTTGGCGTTCAGTTTCGCTTCACCCAGGCCTTTGCAGATTGCGCCAAAGGTGCTCGGCGGCATGGCAAAGTAGTTGATGGTGGTGCGGTTTTTTTGATCCAGCATCTCGCCAAGACGTTTGAATGCCGTGGTATCGTTGACATCCAGATTGCAAAAATCCAGACGCCCGCTCAGCTTGTCCCACAGGCTCTCGTCGATCTTTTCCTTCATAAAGGTTTCAAGCGCTTCACGAACAACCTTGGTATACGCTTCCTTATCCCAATCAGCGCGACCCACGCCCAGAATTCGTGTCTCTGGATGAATCTGGCCCGCTTTTTCCAGTTGGTACAGGGAAGGCAGCAATTTCCGGCGGGCAAGGTCGCCCTTAGCGCCGAAAATGACCAGGTCACACGCCTGGGCTGTTTGTATTACCGCCATGTCTTTCTCCTCAGTTGGCTATCCTGGAGCTTCAGCCAGGCCTCAGTTGTAATTTTATTACAGTGCACTGTACTGCTTTTACGTAATTCCCGAAACTGTTAAGCCTTGTCAGGACGTGCGTTATTCTGTTGTGACGAAAAAACTGTTCTTTCGCCCTGATAAAGCGGGATATTTGCCCAATTTACATCCGGTAAAATCCGACTCTGATCATGTAATGAAAAAAAACAACAACATTTCTCATCACGACTTACCTTTCTGTGTGCCGCAGGGGTAATATCTAGCTAAATCGCATCACGATTCCATCTATCGGTGTAATCGTTTTACCATGAGCGTTTATCACCCATGAATATGCTGGAAAAAATCCAGTCTCGACTGGAACACCTTAGCAAATCCGAGCGTAAAGTGGCGGAAGTGATCCTCGCCGCGCCGGACCAGGCCATTCACTCGAGCATTGCCGCACTTGCGCAAGAAGCGGATGTCAGCGAACCAACCGTCAACCGTTTCTGCCGCAGCCTTGATACCCGAGGCTTCCCCGATTTCAAACTGCATCTGGCGCAAAGCCTCGCCAATGGCACGCCCTATGTTAATCGAAATGTTGATGAAGATGACAGCGTTGAAGCCTATACCGGTAAAATCTTCGAATCCGCAATGGCCAGTCTCGACCATGTGCGTCAGTCACTGGATATGGCGGCGGTAAACCGCGCCGTAGATTTACTGACGCAGGCAAAAAAAATTGCCTTCTTTGGTCTCGGTTCTTCTGCCGCCGTTGCGCACGATGCCATGAACAAATTTTTCCGCTTTAATGTGCCGGTGGTCTACTCCGACGACATAGTGCTGCAGCGCATGAGCTGTATGAATTGTAGCGACGATGACGTGGTTGTGTTGATTTCACATACCGGAAGAACCAAGAATTTAGTGGAACTTGCGCAACTGGCGCGTGAAAACGATGCCATGGTGATAGCCCTTACGTCCGCAGGCACGCCGCTGGCGCGTGAGGCAACGCTTGCTATCACCCTAGATGTTCCGGAAGATACAGATATTTATATGCCAATGGTTTCTCGTCTTGCGCAACTCACGGTCATTGACGTGCTGGCAACAGGTTTCACACTGCGTCGGGGAGCAAAATTCAGGGATAACTTGAAGCGAGTCAAAGAAGCACTGAAAGAATCGCGCTTTGATAAAGAGCTGCTTATTAAAAGCGATAACCACTAATAGTTAATAAAAAAGCGGTAACCTTTTACGCTGTCCGATCTGACGCATCGCCCTTCACAGCAGGGCGCCAAATGACCGGATTTATGTTCACGCAACACCAAGTTGTTTCAGTCAACGGAGTATTACATGTCCAGAAGGCTTCGCAGAACCAAAATCGTAACCACCTTAGGCCCGGCTACTGACCGCGATAACAACCTTGAAAAGGTGATCGCTGCAGGTGCTAACGTGGTACGTATGAACTTCTCACACGGAACACCTGAAGATCATAAATTACGTGCGGATAAGGTGCGTGAGATTGCGGCAAAACTGGGACGTCATGTTGCTATCCTTGGCGATCTACAAGGGCCAAAAATTCGTGTTTCCACCTTTAAGGAAGGCAAAGTTTTCCTGAACATCGGGGATAAATTCCTGCTTGATGCCAACCTCGGTAAAGGTGAAGGCGACAAGGAGAAAGTGGGCATTGATTATAAAGGTTTGCCTGCCGATGTCGTTCCGGGCGATATCCTGCTGCTGGACGACGGTCGCGTACAGCTGAAAGTGCTGGAAGTTCAGGGCATGAAAGTGTTTACCGAAGTGACCGTCGGTGGCCCGCTATCTAACAACAAAGGTATTAACAAGCTGGGCGGCGGCCTTTCTGCTGAAGCGCTGACTGAAAAAGACAAAGCGGATATCGTAACAGCTGCATTGATTGGCGTTGACTACCTGGCCGTATCCTTCCCGCGCTGCGGTGAAGATCTTAACTATGCTCGCCGTCTGGCGCGCGATGCCGGTTGTGATGCCAAAATCGTGGCAAAAGTTGAACGTGCGGAAGCAGTATGCAGCCAGGATGCGATGGATGACGTGATCCTTGCCTCCGACGTCGTGATGGTCGCCCGCGGCGATCTCGGTGTTGAAATCGGTGACCCGGAACTGGTTGGTATCCAGAAAGCGCTGATCCGCCGTGCGCGCCAACTGAACCGTGCGGTGATCACCGCGACGCAGATGATGGAATCGATGATCACGAACCCGATGCCAACACGCGCGGAAGTAATGGACGTTGCCAACGCTGTGCTCGACGGCACCGATGCGGTCATGCTCTCTGCCGAAACTGCCGCAGGCCAGTATCCGTCCGAAACCGTTGCTGCAATGGCGCGTGTATGTCTGGGCGCGGAGAAAATTCCAAGTATCAATGTCTCCAAGCACCGCCTGGATATTCAATTCGACAACGTGGAAGAAGCGATTGCGATGTCGGCTATGTATGCGGCAAACCACCTGAAAGGCGTGACCGCTATCATTTCAATGACAGAATCGGGTCGTACCGCGCTGATGACCTCGCGCATCAGTTCGGGGTTGCCGATTTTCGCCCTCTCTCGCCATGAACGTACCCTCAACCTGACAGCCCTGTATCGCGGCGTCACCCCGGTCTATTTCGACAGCGTAAATGACGGCGTGACAGCAGCTCACGACGCAGTAAACCTGCTGCGTGATAAAGGCTATTTGCTGTCCGGCGACCTGGTTATTGTGACTCAGGGTGATGTGATGAGTACCATCGGTACCACGAATACCACGCGTATTCTGACCGTTGAATAAGCGTTTATAAAAAGCAAAAGGCCTCTCAGTGAGAGGCCTTTTTTATAGGCTACTTTTTCACGAATAAATCTTTGCGCCTGTAAGGCTCGGTCTCACCCGGTTTCCGCGTTTTTAGCAATTTGAGGATCCAGGTGTATTGCTCAGGATGCGGACCAACAAATTTTTCAACTTCTTCGTTCATACGGCGGGCAATCGTATTGTCATCGGCGGTGAGCAGGTCGTCCATCGGGGGACGCACCTGAATAATCAGCCGGTGTGTTTTCGCATCATAAATTGGGAACATCGGCACCACGCGCGCGCGACACACTTTCATCAGCCGGCCAATAGCAGGCAGGGTTGCTTTATAGGTTGCAAAGAAATCAACAAACTCGCTTTGCTCCGCTCCGTGATCCTGGTCCGGCAGGTAGTAACCCCAGTAACCCTGACGTATCGACTGGATAAAAGGCTTGATGCCATCATTACGCGCATGTAAACGCCCGCCAAAACGACATCGCACGGTATTCCATACATAATCGAATACTTTGTTGCCCTGATTATGAAACATCGCTGCTATGTTTCGCCCTTGTGATGCCATTAACATCGCCGGGATATCAATGCCCCACCCGTGCGGAACAAGGAAAATAACCTTCTCTTCGTTGCGGCGCATTTCATCAATAATTTCTTGCCCCTGCCATTCCACACGCGGCATGACTTTTTCCGGGCCACGTAGCGCCAGTTCCGCCATCAGAACCATAGCTTGTGGCGCAGTGGCAAACATCTCATCAATAATGGCCTCTCTTTCCGCATCGCTTTTTTCAGGGAAGCAGTAGTAGAGATTGATCTGCGCACGGCGACGCGCGCTTTTGCCAAACTTTCCGACCAGACGCCCAAGTTTACCGAGTAAAGGATCGCGCACCGACGGCGGGATCAGCGCTACGCCAGCAAAAGCCAGCACTCCAAGCCACGCGCCCCAGTAACGCGGGTAGCGAAATTCTTTTTCAAACACGGGAATATATTCAGCGGTATTTTTTTTCGTTTCCATGCATCTTCCGCAGGCGAGAAATCAGTTCACATAAAGTAATGGGATAGTGTAGCGAGGCGCCATCCATCGCACAAAAGAAAAAACCGATGCGGTTAAGACATCGGCTTCGGACGCACATTTGTTAAACGAATCAGTCGACTTTTAACTGGGGTAAAACTTCTTTAACCTGTGCCAGATAATCCTTGCGATCCGAACCGCTTAATCCTTCGGTTCTCGGTAGTTTCGCCGTTAACGGGTTAACCGCTTGCTGGTTGATCCACACTTCGTAGTGCAGATGCGGCCCGGTAGAACGCCCGGTATTACCGGAGAGTGCAATACGATCACCACGTTTCACTTTCTGCCCCGGTTTTACCAACAGCTTGCGCAGGTGCATATAACGCGTGGTATACGTGCGTCCGTGACGAATAGCGACATAGTTGCCTGCGGCCCCGCTGCGTTTCGCCACGACTACTTCGCCATCACCGACTGCAAGCACAGGCGTCCCTTGTGGCAACGCGAAATCAACACCTTTGTGCGGTGCAACCCGACCGGTGACTGGGTTCAGACGGCGGGGGTCAAAATTCGAAGAGACGCGGAACTGCTTGGATGTCGGGAAACGCAAAAACCCTTTTGCCAGGCCTGTACCGTTGCGATCGTAAAATTTACCGTCTTCCGCGCGGATTGCATAATAATCTTTACCGTCGGAACGCAGACGCACACCAAGCAACTGGCTTTGCTCTTGCTTGCCTTCCAGCATTTCGCGCGACATCAGAACGGAGAATTCATCGCCTTTTTTCAGCTTGCGAAAATCCATCTGCCACTGCATAGCTTTAATCACCGCGCTGACTTCAGCGCTGGTTAACCCGGCGTCGCGCGCGCTGGAAACAAAACTCCCACCGACAGTCCCTTTCATCACCGAGTTTACCCAATCGCCCTGCTGCGTTTCGCTACTCATTTTGAAGCCGCCATCAATGCGGTCATAAGTGCGGGTCTCGCGGCGGGACATTTCCCAGGTCAAACGCTGCAAATCGCCATCTGCGGTGAGAGTCCAGGAGATCTGCTGGCCGATTTTCAGGTTACGCAGTTCTTTATCCGCAGCGGCAAGCTGGCTGATATCACCCATATCAATACCGTACTGGTTAAGAATGCTGCTCAGCGTATCGCCTGTGGATACCACATATTCATGTACGCCGGCTTCACTGGCTGTTTTCTCGTCAAGTTCATCCTGCGGAATGTCATCAACATCGTCATCCGAGGCAGTTTGGTCAATAGGTTCGCTGGCTTCCGGCAGCAATGAACGAATTTCACTCTTCGGCAGCTCGATCGCTTTAACAATGGGTGTAACGGATTCGGATTGGGGGTGGTAAACGTACGGGCGCCATACGGCGACCGTGAGAGTGAGAACTGTAAGCGACCCCAGCATAACGCGGTGGGGTCGGGGCAGATTATTAAATGCCAGGGCGACAGAGCGGGCTATCTGTTGCACGTATTCACTTCCTCGTTATTCTCCTTTCAGGCAGCTCGCATACTGATGTGAAAGTTGGGCAAGGAACTGCGGATAGCTCTTTTTGCCTAACTTGATGCCGATACCGAGCGGATCCAACGTTCCCATTCGAACGGATGTCCCCCTGGCAACAGCTTCTACGACCGCTGGCCTGAACTGTGGCTCAGCAAAAACGCAGGTTGCTTTTTGCTCAACCAACTGTGTTCTGATTTCATGTAAACGCTGCGCACCAGGCTGAATTTCGGGGTTGACGGTAAAGTGACCCAGCGGAGTCAGTCCGTAGTGTTTTTCAAAGTAGCCGTAGGCGTCATGAAAAACGAAATACCCTTTCCCTTTCAGCGGTGCCAGCTCGTTACCGACCTGTTTATCGGACTGGGCTAATGATGCCTCAAATGCTTGCAGGTTGGCGTCCAGCTTGGCTCGACTTTGCGGCATAACTTCCACTAATTTATCGTGGATTGCAACCGCCGACAGCCGCGCAATTTCTGGGGAGAGCCACAGATGCATGTTGTATTCACCGTGATGGTGATGCTCGTCACTTTTTTCATCATGATGATGTCTGTCATCATGGTCGTGCTCATCTTCTTCCGACCCCTTCATGAGTAGCGTTTTCACGCCATCCAGTTCCGCCATCGTCACTAATTTTTTCGCCGGGATTTGCTGCGCGGAACGCACCATAAAAGCTTCCATTTCAGGCCCGACCCAAAATACTAAGTCCGCGTTCTGTAAGCGTTTTACATCCGACGGACGCAGGGAATAATCATGCTCTGATGCGCCGTCCGGCAGTAATACTTCCGTGGACGTCACCCCATCGGCGATTGCTGACGCGATAAACCCCAGCGGCTTTAATGACGTTACAACTGCGGCGTTAGCCGTTTGTGCTACCCCACCGAGAAGCGCAGCGGATAACGCTGCGCAAAGAAGAGTATTTTTATGTAACATAATGCGACTATTAATCGTAATGAATAAGTGGAGTGTGATATTATAACATTCGACAACTTGTGCAACCCCATAAATGCTATGACGAATCTTGTAACGCTCGAAAATGTCACCGTCGCATTCGGCCAACGGCGCGTCCTGTCTGATATTTCGCTGAATTTACGCGCCGGTAAAATTTTAACCCTGCTGGGCCCTAATGGCGCGGGCAAATCAACGCTGGTGCGCGTTGTGCTTGGGCTGGTAGCACCCGACTCCGGGTTGATCAAGCGTGACAAAACGCTGCACATTGGATATGTGCCGCAGAAGTTACACCTTGACGCTACCTTGCCACTCACCGTTGGCCGTTTTATGCGTCTCCGGCCGGGCACAAGTAAGGACGATATTGTTCCCGCGCTGAAACGTGTGCAGGCTGCACATCTGGTCGATGCGCCAATGCAAAAACTGTCTGGTGGCGAAACCCAGCGCGTATTATTGGCGCGAGCTCTGCTTAATCGCCCGCAATTGCTGGTTCTTGATGAGCCAACCCAGGGCGTTGATGTCAATGGGCAAGTGGCGCTGTACAACCTGATAGACCAGCTGCGTAAAGAGCTGGACTGCGCTGTACTGATGGTGTCTCACGATCTGCATCTGGTTATGGCAAAGACTGATGAAGTGCTCTGCCTGAATCACCATATTTGTTGTTCCGGAACGCCGGAAGTGGTTTCGATGCACCCGGAATTTATCTCCATGTTCGGCCAGCGTGGTGCAGAACAGTTGGGAATTTATCGCCACAATCACAACCACCGCCACGATTTACAAGGCCGCATTGTGCTGCGTCAGGGTAATGGACACTCATGATTGAATTGTTACTGCCCGGCTGGCTTGCCGGGGTTATGCTCGCCTGTGCGGCGGGCCCGTTGGGTTCATTTGTCGTCTGGCGGAGAATGTCATATTTCGGCGATACGCTCGCGCATGCTTCTCTGTTGGGTGTCGCTTTCGGATTATTGCTGGATGTAAACCCATTTTATGCAGTGATCGCCGTTACGTTGCTGCTGGCCGCCGGACTGGTGTGGCTGGAAAAACGGCCACATCTGGCAATTGATACTCTGCTGGGAATCATGGCGCACAGCGCACTATCGCTTGGTCTGGTTGTTGTCAGCCTGATGTCAAATATCCGTGTCGATTTAATGGCCTATTTGTTCGGGGACTTACTGGCAGTGACGCCAGGCGACTTGGTGGCGATCGCCCTGGGCGTTGTTGTGGTGCTGGGGATGTTGTTCTGGCAATGGCGCAATCTGCTGTCTATGACCATTAGCCCCGAGCTGGCATTTGTTGACGGCGTTAAGCTTCAACGAGTGAAGCTGCTGCTGATGCTGATTACCGCATTAACCATTGGCGTTGCCATGAAATTCGTGGGTGCCCTGATCATCACCTCACTGCTGATTATTCCTGCCGCGACGGCGCGACGCTTCGCTCGTACACCGGAGCAAATGGCGGGCATCGCGGTCGGTATCGGGATGATCGCCGTGACTGGCGGACTGACATTTTCGGCCTTTTATGACACGCCCGCTGGCCCATCCGTGGTGTTGTGCGCGGCGCTGCTGTTTATCTTCAGCATGATGAAGAAACCCGCCAGCTAACGCGAAAGGCCGGAAGCAAATGCTCTCCGGCCTTTCGCGTTATGGCATTTGCGGTGGCGTAATACCGAAGTGGTTCCACGCCCTTACCGTCGCCATCCGACCGCGCGGCGTGCGCTGCAAAAAGCCCTGCTGGATAAGATACGGCTCTAGCACATCCTCAATCGTTTCGCGCTCTTCGCCAATGGCTGCTGCCAGGTTGTCCAGCCCGACCGGGCCGCCGAAGAATTTATCGATAACCGCCAGCAGCAGTTTACGATCCATATAGTCGAATCCTTCGGCATCGACATTCAGCATGTCCAGTGCCTGGGCCGCTATATCAGCGGTGATATCGCCGTCATACTTCACCTCGGCGAAATCACGCACACGCCGCAATAGACGATTTGCGATACGCGGCGTACCGCGTGCGCGGCGCGCTACTTCCAGCGCACCCTCGTCGCTCATCTCCAGCCCCATATAACGCGCGCTGCGTCCCACAATGTGCTGTAAATCCGCAACCTGATAGAACTCAAGACGCTGCACAATACCGAAACGATCGCGCAGCGGCGAGGTCAGTGAACCCGCGCGTGTTGTCGCACCAATCAAAGTAAACGGCGGTAAATCGATTTTGATAGAGCGTGCGGCTGGCCCTTCACCAATCATGATATCCAGTTGGTAATCTTCCATCGCTGGATAAAGCACCTCTTCGACAACCGGCGAGAGGCGGTGAATTTCATCGATAAACAACACATCATGCGGCTCAAGGTTAGTGAGCATCGCGGCAAGATCGCCCGCTTTTTCCAGCACTGGCCCTGAGGTAGTGCGCAAATTGACACCCATCTCGTTTGCCACGATATTCGCCAGCGTCGTTTTACCTAAGCCCGGTGGGCCAAAGATAAGCAGATGGTCCAGCGCGTCACCACGCAGTTTTGCCGCCTGGATAAAGATCTCCATCTGCGAGCGCACCTGCGGCTGACCGATATATTCGTCGAGCATTTTTGGCCGAATAGCGCGGTCTGCGACTTCTTCTATATTGGTGCTGGCGGGCGTGACCAGACGGTCTGCTTCAATCATCCTCTACCTCACAATGCCGCGCGCAGCGCTTCACGGATCAGGGTTTCACTGTTGGCATCCGGACGCACAATCTTACTTATCATCCGGCTGGCTTCCTGAGGTTTATAGCCCAACGCCACCAGCGCAGCAACGGCTTCTTGTTCCGCATCATCCGTCGCCGGGCTTGCCGGAGAGGCCAGTACTAAATCGGCGGCCGGAGTGAAGAGATCGCCGTGTAAGCCTTTAAAGCGATCTTTCATCTCGACAATCAAACGCTCGGCGGTTTTCTTCCCGATGCCAGGTAATTTGATCAGCGCTGCAGGATCTTCACGTTCAACCGCGTTGACAAACTGCTGCGCCGACATGCCGGACAGAATCGCCAGCGCCAGCTTTGGCCCAACGCCATTGGTTTTGATGAGCTCACGAAACAGCGTCCGTTCCTGCTTGTTATTAAAGCCGTACAACAGCTGAGCATCTTCGCGTACCACAAATTGTGTAAAAACAACCGCCTCTTTTCCAGCGTCCGGGAGCTCGTAAAAGCAGGTCATAGGCATATGGACTTCATATCCTACGCCCCCTACTTCCAGCAGAACCAATGGGGGTTGTTTTTCTACAATGATGCCTCTGAGTCTGCCTATCACGTGACGCTCCTGCGTTAACGGCTGAAAGTGTAATGCCGTATCATAAAAAAAGGCTGGATAGATATCCAGCCGAATATACAGGAAAACGCGAGCGTGGTTCAGGAATTCGCGTAATAGGCCGCATCCGCAAGATCGGTCAGCAAATCGCATTGCGCAGGCTGCCAACCTAAAACGTCACGGGTTCGCTCGCTGGTCGCCGACATATCCGCGGCGGCAAAGGTGGCAAACCAGCCAAAATGTTCTGCATCACGTGATTCAGCGGGCAGGCCCAGCATATTGCCAATGGCGATAGCAATTTCCCGCATGGGAATCCCCTCCTCCGCTACCGCATGGTACACCGTTTCCGTTACGCCACTTTCCAGTGCCAGCCGGTAGACCTTCGCGGCATCCAGGCGGTGCACCGCCGCCCAGCGATTATTGCCCTCACCCGGCCAGGCTGATACACCGGTTTTCTTCGCCAGCGCGATCAACATCGGGATAAAACCGTGATCACCTACCCCATGAACCGTTGGTGCCAAGCGCACGCTGGCAGTCCGGACACCTTTTTCGACCAGATCCTGTGCCGCAAATTCGGAACGGCGCAGGTAATTCGGGTCGCTAACAGGTTTATCCTTTTCAGTTGCTGCCCGCCCTTGAACCAACCTTGCCAGCCCCGAGGTCACCAGTAACGGGCGTTCGCTACCGAGTAGCGCTTCCCCCATGACTTCAATGGCGCGCCTGTCCTGTTCGCAATTTTCCGCAAAACGGGAAAAGTCGTGATTAAAGGCGGTATGGATCACCGCATCCGCACACGAAGCCGCGTCAAACAAAACGGAATGATCGTCCAGCGTTCCGGCAATGACCTGCCCCCCTGCGGCCAGCAACGCTTGTGCTTTGTCCGCATTTCTTGCCAGGCCACTCACCTGGTGCCCGGCAGCAATCAGTTCTGCCGCCACTTTTGCGCCGACCCAACCGGTCGCGCCCGTTAGAAAAACATGCATGCGTGTGCCTCCTGATGTTGACTCGCGCCGTTATCCTTATAAATATCCGTGGTAGTGAAAAGTAGTGACTTTATCGGGGTATAAGGACTAACAGGATGCAGAGCGTTACTCAGCCTAAAGATCTGGGCAGTTACCTGAAATCGCGCCGGGCGCAACTTGATCCTGTGGCGCTGGGTTTTCATACCGCGCGGCGACGAACGCCAGGGCTGCGTCGTGAAGAGGTGGCGCATCTGGCCTGTATTAGCGCCACCTGGTACACCTGGCTTGAGCAAGGGCGAGGAGGTACGCCTTCAGCAGAAGTGCTGGAACGCATTTGTCAGGCGCTACGTCTTTCCGAGCGCGAACGCGAACACATTTTTCATCTGGCATTAGGCCGCGCACCGGGCATGCTTTCCATGTCCAGGGGGACAGTGACGGAAAGGCTGCAAAAGGTGCTGGACTGTATGCACCTGAGCCCGGCGATGATCCGCAATGCAACATGGGATGTGCTCGCCTGGAACAAAGCCGCTACGGTGGTGTTATCCGATTACCCCAGTCAGCCCGCACATGAACGTAATATTCTGCGGCGCATTTTTCTTAATCCTCAGGCACGCGCCGCGCAGGTAGACTGGCATTCGCTCGCCCGCTTTCTGGTTGCCGCATTTCGCGCAGACGCAACCCGCGCGGGTGCGTCGATTGAAATTCGTCCGCTGGTCGAAGAGCTCAGCGCGGCTTCTGCTGAGTTCGCCGAACTCTGGCAGAATAATGATATAGACGTAATGGAAGAAGGCACCAAGATCCTGCTGCATGGCGCTGTCGGTAGGTTGTCGCTGGAGTTCTCGAGTTTTTCGGTGGAAGGGCAACCGGACCTGACAATGGTGGTCTATAACCCATCAACCGACGAGGACGCGCGCAAGATAAGTTCGCTGCTATAAAAAAAGCGCCGGTAAACCGGCGCTTTTTAGCGTAATCGTCCGCGAGCCAGATTGAGCCTTGTGCTGCTCACCTGCAAAGCATTTTGGCTGACATGGCAATGCGTAATGGCGATAGCCAGCGCATCTGCAGCATCCGCCTGCGGGTTGGCGGGCAGTTTCAGCAACGTGCGCACCATATGCTGCACCTGGCTTTTTTCCGCGCTCCCAATGCCAACCACCGTCTGTTTTACCTGCCGTGCGGCATATTCAAACACCGGTAAATCCTGATTCACGGCGGCAACAATCGCCACACCGCGTGCCTGTCCCAGCTTGAGTGCCGAATCGGCGTTTTTCGCCATAAAGACTTGTTCGATAGCGAAAAAATCCGGCTGGAACTGGGTAATGATCTCCGTCACGCCCGCATAAATCAGCTTCAGACGCGACGGCAAATCATCCACTTTGGTACGGATACAGCCACTGCCCAGATAAGTCAGTTGCCGCCCCGTCTGGCGGATCACGCCATAACCGGTGACGCGCGAACCCGGATCGATACCGAGAATGATCGCCATTATGCGTCTCCGGTTACAGGCGAGTTAATCAGCGACATTAGAGTGTCGCCGCAACCTCATCAGAGATCTCACCATTGTGGTAAACCTCCTGCACATCGTCGCAATCTTCCAGCATATCGATCAGACGCAGCAGTTTCGGCGCAGTTTCTGCATCCATATCGGCTTTGGTCGACGGGATCATGGCGACTTCAGCGTTGTCCGCTTTCAGACCCGCGGCTTCCAGTGCGTCACGCACCGCACCCATCTCTTCCCACGCGGTGTAAACGTCGATTGCGCCATCATCAAACGTCACTACGTCTTCAGCACCGGCTTCCAGCGCTGCTTCCATAATGGTGTCTTCGTCGCCAGCGTCGAAGGAGATAACCCCTTTTTTGCTGAACAGATACGCGACAGAACCGTCGGTACCGAGGTTACCACCGCATTTGCTGAAAGCATGACGCACTTCCGCCACGGTACGGTTGCGATTGTCACTCAGACACTCCACCATCACCGCCGTGCCGCCAGGACCATAACCTTCATAAATGATGGTTTCCATGTTCGCGTCATCATCACCACCCACACCACGCGCGATTGCACGGTTTAAGGTGTCGCGGGTCATGTTGTTAGACAGCGCTTTATCAACCGCCGCACGCAGACGCGGGTTAGAACCGATATCACCACCGCCCAGACGAGCAGCCGTTACCAGTTCACGGATGATTTTGGTAAAAATCTTACCGCGTTTAGCATCCTGTGCCGCTTTGCGGTGTTTGGTGTTGGCCCATTTACTATGACCTGCCATAAAAAACTCTCCAATAAAGCCTTTTCCCGGCGGCTTTCAGCCCTCAGGCGCGTTGGCTGCTCCCGTTCGCGCCCGCTCCTTACCACAGTAAGCTGCTGGCGACGCCGGGGATTGCCACCTTCCTGAGAATTGAAATTCCAGGGAAATTAGTCGGCGTTAATAACAAATTCTTCAATCGCCTGCCGGTTGCTCCATGACTTGGTTAATGCCGCCGCTGCGGGCGCATCAAGCCAGCGGTACGCCAGATGTTCAGTAAAAACAATCTGCCGTTCATGGGGCAGCGCAAGACAAAACCAGGATTCGGTATTGTGCGTAACGCCCGGCGCATAGCGATGACGTAAATGACTAAATATTTCAAACTCCACCGTGCGCTGACAGTCGATTAAGGTCAGTTGCTCGAAAGCAATATCGATCTCGACCTCTTCCTTTACTTCACGCATGGCGGCTTGCGACGCTACCTCTCCTGCTTCAAGACTGCCGGTCACCGACTGCCAGAAATCAGGATCGTCGCGTCGCTGCAACATCAGCACCCGTTTCGTGTCCTCGGCGTAAATCACCACCAGCACGGAAACCGGGTGCTTAAAAGCCATCTTATTTATTCTCCGGCGTCTCTTTTTTGACGACAGAAATACCCAGTTCAGCCAGCGACGCCGGGTTGGCGAAGCTTGGCGCTTCCGTCAACAGACAGGCCGCAGCCGTGGTTTTCGGGAACGCAATCACGTCACGGATATTATCGGTGCCGGTCAGCAGCATGGTCAGACGATCCAGACCAAACGCGAGGCCTGCGTGCGGCGGCGTACCGTACTTCAGCGCGTCCAGCAGGAAGCCGAACTTCTCGCGCTGTTCCTGCTCATTGATGCCCAGAATGCCGAATACTGTTTGCTGCATTTCACCGCTATGGATACGCACAGAACCGCCGCCCACTTCATAGCCATTGATAACCATATCGTAAGCATTCGCGACGGCCTCTTCTGGCGCAGCTTTCAGCTCAGCTGCGGTCATATCTTTCGGCGAGGTGAACGGATGATGCATCGCGGTCAGACCGCCTTCGCCGTCATCTTCAAACATCGGGAAGTCAATCACCCACAGCGGCGCCCATTTGGCTTCGTCGGTCAGATTCAGGTCTTTACCCAGTTTCAGACGCAGCGCACCCAACGCATCGGCAACCACTTTTTTGTGGTCTGCGCCGAAGAAAATCATGTCGCCATCTTGTGCGCCAGTGCGTTCAAGGATGGCGCTAACAATTTCAGCGTTCAGGAATTTCGCAACCGGGCTGGTGATCCCCTCCAGTCCTTTTGCCGCTTCGTTGACCTTAATGTAAGCAAGGCCTTTCGCCCCGTAGATTTCGATGAATTTGCCGTAGTCGTCAATCTGTTTACGGCTAAGTTGTGCGCCACCTGGCACACGCAGCGCAGCAACGCGGCCTTTCGGGTCGTTTGCCGGGCCAGAGAACACTTTAAACTCGACCGCTTTCAGCAAGTCGGCCACGTCCACCAGCTCCATTGGGTTACGCAGGTCTGGTTTATCGGAACCATAACGGCGCTCGGCTTCGGCGAAAGTCATGATCGGGAAGTCGCCCAGATCAACACCACGAATTTCCTGCCACAGCTCGCGTACCAGCGCTTCCATCACTTCACGCACCTGCGGCGCGGTCATAAAGGAGGTTTCCACATCGATCTGGGTGAATTCCGGCTGGCGGTCAGCACGCAAGTCTTCGTCGCGGAAGCATTTGACAATCTGGTAGTAACGGTCGAAACCGGACATCATCAGCAGCTGTTTGAACAGCTGCGGAGATTGCGGCAGTGCGTAGAATTTGCCTTTATGTACACGCGAAGGCACGAGATAGTCGCGCGCGCCTTCTGGCGTCGCTTTGGTCAGCATTGGCGTTTCAATATCGAGGAAACCGTGGTCATCCATAAAGCGACGCACGAAGCTGGTGATCTTCGCGCGGGTTTTCAGGCGCTGAGCCATTTCCGGGCGGCGTAAGTCAAGGTAGCGATATTTCAGACGCGCTTCTTCAGTGTTGACGTGGTTGGAGTCCAGCGGCAGCACGTCAGAGCGGTTGATAATATTCAGCTCAGTGGCGAACACTTCCACTTCACCGGTTGCCATATCTTTGTTGATGTTTTTGCCATCGCGCGCACGTACGGTACCGGTAATCTGAATGCAGAACTCATTACGCAGTTCAGAGGCGAGCTGGAACGCATCCTGATGGTCCGGGTCGAAAAACACCTGCACGATACCTTCACGATCGCGCATATCAATAAAGATAAGGCTACCGAGGTCACGACGACGGTTGACCCACCCACAAAGCGTTACTTGCTGTCCCACATGGGACTGATTGAGCTGCCCGCAATATACTGTACGCATGAGATATCCCTTAATTAGCTGCGCGCGACCCGCCGCCTGCGGCGGCAGGCACTCTGGTGGCAGCTATTTTCGTATGACACAACTGGATGAAAAAAGGGGGCTATTATACTGGAAATTCTGACTGACGATAAGCCCGCGACCGACTGTACGCGCGTTTGCTGCGCGCTTATTGCGCATTCTCACAAAATTTAACAAAATTTGTACACCGTCCGCACCAACATAACGCGTAAGGTATCCGCCGACGTCATTCATTTTTCAGGAGTTATTATGCTGGAGCTCAATGCTGAGAAAACCGCACTGGTGGTAATCGATTTACAAGAAGGCATCCTGCCTTTTGCCGGTGGCCCGCACACAGCGCAGGACGTTGTTCAACGCGCCGCCAAGCTTGCAGAAAAATTTCGCGCCAACGGTGCGCCGGTTGTATTGGTGCGCGTTGGCTGGTCGGCGGATTTTGCCGAAGCGCTGAAACAGCCGGTTGACGCTGCAACAGGCGGACATGCGCTGCCAGAAAACTGGTGGGTTTACCCGCAGGCTCTGGGCAAAAAAGAGAGCGATATCGAAGTGACCAAACGCCAGTGGGGCGCCTTTTACGGCACCGATCTTGAGTTGCAACTGCGCCGCCGGGGCATCGATACCATCGTGCTTTGTGGTATTTCCACCAATATCGGCGTCGAGTCTACCGCGCGCAACGCCTGGGAATTAGGTTTTTCACTGGTGATTGCAGAAGACGCCTGCAGCGCAGGCAGCAGCGAACAGCATCAGAGCAGCCTGTCGCATATCTTCCCGCGCATTAGCCGTGTTCGCAGCACGGACGAGATCCTTAACGCGTTATGATTTATGTCGGCCTGCCGCAATGGTCGCACCCGAAATGGGTGCGCCTTGGTATTACCAGCCTCGAAGAATACGCCCGGCACTTTAATTGTGTCGAAGGCAATACCACGCTCTACGCCCTACCGAAAGCCGAGATCGTGGCGCGCTGGTACGAACAAACCACGGATGATTTCCGCTTCTGCTTTAAATTTCCCGCCACCATTTCGCACCAGGCATCGTTGCGTAACTGTCGCGATCTTACTGATGAATTTTTTGCGCGGATGTCGCCGCTCGCCAACCGGATAGGCCAGTATTGGTTACAGCTTCCTGCAACCTTTGGCCCGCGCGACTTACCCGCTCTGTGGTCATTTCTGGACGCGCTGCCTGTAGGTTTCACTTATGGGGTTGAAGTACGCCACCCGAGTTTTTTCGCTAAAGGCGAAGAGGAAAAAGCGCTCAATCAGGGCTTACATGCGCGCGGCGTAAACCGGGTGATCCTTGATAGCCGACCGGTGCATAGCGCTGTTCCTCATAGTGAAGCGATCATTGAAGCGCAGCGCAAAAAGCCGAAAGTACCGGTGCATGCGCTGGTAACCGCCAACCATCCAATGGTGCGTTTTATCGGCAGCGACAATATGGAACAGAATCGCCAGCTGTTTGCCGTATGGCTGAAAAAACTCCCGTTGTGGGAACAGACCATCACGCCCTATTTATTTTTGCATACGCCGGATATCGCCCAGGCACCGGAACTGGTGGAAACGCTGTGGCAGGGTTTGCAAGCCGCTGCGCCAGGCGTTGGCGACGCCCCTTCTCTTCCGCTGCAATCTTCTCTTTTCTGAACGAACCACCTATCATTGTTAAGCGGTCACCAGAGCCTTAAAGGGAGTTAGTATGGTTAGCGCGCTTTACGCCGTGCTGGGTGCTTTGTTACTGATAAAATTTTCTTTTGACGTTATCCGCCTGCGCACGCAATACCGTGTGAGCTATGGCGACGGTGGGTTTAGCGAACTGCAAAGCGCGATACGCATTCACGGCAATGCGGTCGAGTACATTCCCATCGCCCTTATTCTGCTTCTTTTTATGGAGATGGACGGTGCACAAACCTGGTTAGTGCACGTTTGCGGGCTGCTGCTGATCGTGGGTCGCCTGATGCATTATTACGGCTTTCACCACCGTTTGATCCGCTGGCGTCGTTCCGGCATGGGCGCAACCTTTTGCTCACTGCTGCTGATGGTGCTGGCAAATCTGTGGTACATGCCCTGGGAGTTGGTTTTCTCCCTGCATTAGCGCACAATACGCCCCTTTGTTTTCCCGGATATTTACACTATGTCTCACCGCGACACGCTTTTTTCTGCGCCTATCGCCAGCCTGGGCGACTGGACTTTTGACGAACGGGTAGCCGAAGTCTTCCCGGACATGATCCAGCGTTCCGTACCGGGTTACTCCAATATTATCTCAATGATCGGCATGCTGGCGGAGCGCTTTGTCCAGCCTGCGACGCAGGTCTATGATCTCGGTTGCTCACTGGGCGCCGCCACGCTCTCAGTGCGTCGTAACATTCATCACGCTGATTGCAAAATTATCGCCGTCGACAACTCGCCCGCCATGGTAGAGCGCTGCCGTCGTCATATCGATGCCTATAAAGCACCAACGCCCGTCGAAGTGATTGAAGGCGATATTCGCGATATTCACATCGAAAACGCCTCGATGGTGGTGCTCAACTTCACCCTGCAATTCCTTGAACCGGACGACCGCCTGAAATTGCTGCAGAAGGTTTACCAGGGGCTGAATCCTGGCGGTGCGTTAGTGTTATCGGAAAAATTCAGTTTTGAAGACCGTACTGTCGGCGAACTGCTGTTCAATATGCACCACGATTTTAAACGCGCTAACGGTTACAGCGAACTGGAGATCAGCCAGAAACGCAGCATGCTGGAAAACGTCATGCTGACCGATTCTGTTGAAGCGCATAAAACACGCCTGCGCACTGCCGGGTTTGAGCACAGCGAACTGTGGTTCCAGTGCTTTAATTTTGGTTCACTGGTTGCACTAAAGGCGGTTGATGCATGATTGAGTTCGGTCGTTTTTATCAGCAAATCGCCACCGGTACGCTTGCACACTGGCTGGAAACATTACCCGCTCAACTCTCCGCCTGGCAGCGTGAAGCGTTGCACGGGCAGTTTAAGCAGTGGAACAACGCCGTAGAATTTTTGCCCACCATCACGCCCACCAAGCTGGATCTGCTGCACAGTGTCAGCGCGCAAAGTGCCGAGCCACTCAGCGCCGGGCAGCTTAAAGGTATGGAAACGTTGCTGCGTAACCTGATGCCGTGGCGCAAAGGGCCGTTTTCGTTGTATGGCATTGATATCGACACCGAATGGCGTTCGGACTGGAAATGGGAGCGCGTCCTGCCGCACCTTTCCGATCTAAAAGGTCGCACAATTTTAGATGTCGGTTGCGGCAGCGGTTACCACTTGTGGCGCATGGTCGGTGCGGGTGCGCAGCTTGCCGTTGGTATCGATCCGACGCAATTGTTCTTATGCCAGTTTGAAGCCGTGCGTAAGTTGTTGGGTGACGATCGGCGTGCCCATCTCTTGCCGCTCGGCATTGAGCAACTTCCGGCGCTGAACGCTTTCGACACCGTGTTTTCTATGGGCGTGCTTTATCACCGCCGCTCACCACTTGAACATCTTTGGCAGTTGAAAGATCAACTGGTAAAAGAGGGTGAACTGGTGCTGGAAACGCTGGTGGTGGAAGGTGACGAAAATACCGTGCTGGTGCCCGGTGACCGCTACGCGCAAATGCGAAACGTCTATTTCATCCCTTCTGCGCTGGCGCTGAAAAACTGGCTTGAGAAGTGTGGTTTTGTCGATGTCCGCATTGCGGATATAAGCGTTACCAGTACCGACGAGCAACGTCGCACGTCGTGGATGGTCACGGAATCACTGGCCGATTTTCTTAACCCGGCTGATAACAGTAAAACCGTTGAAGGCTATCCGGCCCCGATACGCGCGGTGTTGGTTGCCCGCAAACCGTAAGATAAAAAAAGGCCCCTGTTAATGGCAGGGGCCTGGTACAAGCAAGCATCATATTGGGCGACATGATGCGCGGTAAAAACTGTTACGGGCGATGGTGCAAAATCATCTCTTTCATCACCGCCACCGCATCGCCATCTACACCGTAACGGGCATATTCATCCGCACTGGTATCTGACGACATCGATAATCCTGGATTGCGATAGCGCATCGGCGACGCTGTCCAGCATCCTGCCGAGCTATGCACCTCTTTTATTCCCGCATGGAGAAAGGTTTCGAGGTTATCCGGGCGCACGCCTGCGCCGGCCATAATGATTGGAACACCAGACCGGGTATTTAGTTCCCTGATTAATGAAAGTCCTTTTGCTGCCGACGGCTGCTGACCGGATGTGAGAATACGAGCGATGCCTAATTCCGCTAAACTATCAAACACTTGAAGTGGGTTTGCACACATATCGAACGCGCGATGAAAAGTTACCGCCATCCCCTGTGCGGCCTGCATAATTTCCCGCATGCGCACAACATCGACACCCCCTTCTTCCGTCAGCACGCCGGTGACAAGCCCTGGAAAACCCAGCTCACGGAGCATCTCAATATCACTCAACATGGAAGCAAACTCATCGGCCCGATAGCAAAAATCCCCGCCACGCGGACGCACGATCGGGTGTACAGGAATCGCCACCGCCTGACGAATCGCTTTCAGCGCACCAAAGGAAGGGGTTAAACCGCCCTCTTTCGGCGCAGCGCAAAATTCAATGCGATCGGCCCCATTTTGCTCAGCAGTTACCGCGTCATCGACGCCGTAACAGCAGATTTCCAGTAATGTCATTTCATCTCCCTCTGTTCAGCATGGCATGCTTTTGCAAATGCAGATTTGCGCGCCTTCACACCCGCGCGCTTCACTGCTCGCTGGCGACAATCTCTTCAATGGTCCACGGATGAAACTTCACGGTGACTTTGCCATCCGTCACCGCCAGCGTTGGGTTGGGCAGCCGCTCACGCTCGCCTTTTGGTGAACTGGTTTTCACCGAAATCCCCGGCTGGCTTAACCCCTCATCGGCCATCAGCGCCAGCGCACGCGCGTTGAGCGTGGCGATATCTCCCGGCAGCACGATTTCAACATGTTCCCACCCTTCGTGCGGGTAGCGCTTTTCGCCCGGCCACGGCAACTCAATCACCGTAAACTGCCAGTGGGCGACGCACACCGGTTCACGCAGTTTGAACAGGCAAATCGGCCGACCATTAATGATGTTTTCCGACAGCAGTTCGCCACATTGCTCAAAGCCACGCCGCCAGCGCTCCGCCGTGGTGTTCTGGTGACAGCGCAACGAGATGTGATCGGCATTTAAGGGTGCGATATTCAGCCCCAGGCGGGTAGTTAAATTTTGCAAATCTTGGGTAAACCGTGGCAAATCTTCCACGATATCCTGCAACTCTTCGATGGTTTGCCAGGTACGCATAACAGTGCTCGCAAGTCATAACAAAGCGCATAATCTACCGTGTTATGCAGTGCTGACGCCACCGGGCATTTGCAGTATACTCCCGCCTTTATTAAACACCCGGACGCCGCCTCAGCGACGCGGTGTCCTAAAAGTAAGGTATCCCGGTGAATATTCAGGCTCTTCTCTCAGAAAAAGTCAGTCAGGCCATGATTGCAGCAGGCGCGCCAGCCGATTGTGAAGCGCAGGTTCGTCAGTCAGCAAAAATTCAGTTTGGCGACTATCAGGCTAACGGCGTGATGGCAGTGGCGAAAAAACTGGGCATGGCGCCGCGACAACTGGCCGAGCAGGTTCTGTCTCACCTTTCTCTCGACGGGATTGCCAATAAAGTTGAAATCGCCGGTCCTGGCTTTATCAATATTTTCCTCGCGCCTGAGTTTCTCGCCTCGCAGGTAGATGCGGCGCTGAAATCCGATCGTCTGGGCGTAACAACACCTCAGCCACAAACCGTGGTTATCGACTACTCCGCGCCGAACGTGGCGAAAGAGATGCACGTCGGCCACCTGCGCTCTACCATCATTGGCGATGCGTCGGTTCGTACGCTGGAGTTCCTCGGTCATAACGTGATTCGCGCCAACCACGTCGGCGACTGGGGCACCCAGTTCGGCATGTTGATTGCCTACCTTGAGCTGCAGCAGCAAGAGAATGCCGGTGAAATGGCGCTGGCCGATCTCGAAGGATTTTACCGCGAAGCCAAAAAACATTACGACGAAGATGCGGCGTTTGCTGAACGCGCACGCGCTTACGTGGTGAAGCTGCAAGGCGGTGACGAATATTGCCGTGAAATGTGGCGCAAGCTGGTCGATATCACCATGAGTCAGAACCAGAAAACCTACGAACGCCTGAACGTGACGCTGACCCGCAAAGATGTGATGGGCGAAAGCCTGTATAACCCGATGTTACCGGGCATCGTTGCGGATCTGAAAGCCAAAGGTCTGGCCGTCGAGAGCGAAGGCGCGACCGTGGTGTTCCTGGATGAGTACAAGAACAAAGAAGGCGAACCGATGGGCGTCATCATCCAGAAAAAGGATGGCGGCTACCTGTACACCACAACCGACATCGCCTGTGCGAAATACCGTTATGAAACGCTGCATGCCGATCGCGTGCTCTACTACATTGATTCCCGTCAGCATCAGCACCTGATGCAGGCTTGGACCATCGTGCGCAAAGCCGGTTATGTGCCGGATTCCGTGCCGCTGGAACATCACATGTTCGGCATGATGCTTGGCAAAGACGGTAAGCCGTTCAAAACCCGCGCGGGCGGTACGGTGAAGCTTTCCGATCTGCTGGATGAAGCGCTGGAACGCGCGCGTCGCCTGGTGGCGGAGAAGAACCCGGATATGTCTGCCGACGAACTGGAAAAACTGGCCAACGCAGTCGCTATCGGCGCGGTGAAATACGCGGATCTGTCGAAAAACCGCACCACCGATTATGTCTTCGACTGGGATAACATGCTGGCCTTTGAAGGCAACACGGCGCCGTACATGCAATACGCTTACACGCGCGTGCTGTCGGTATTCCGTAAAGCGGGCATTGAAGAGAATGAGCTGGAAAACGCACCGGTGGTAATTGGCGAAGAGCGCGAATCCCAACTGGCGGCACGTCTGTTGCAGTTCGAAGAAACGCTCTCCGTCGTTGCGCGTGAAGGAACGCCGCATGTGATGTGCGCGTATTTATACGATCTGGCGGGCCTGTTCTCCGGTTTCTACGAGCACTGCCCGATCCTCAGCGCGGAAAGCGATGAAATCCGCCTAAGCCGTCTAAAACTGGCCCTGCTGACGGCAAAAACGCTGAAACTCGGTCTGGATACGCTGGGTATTGAAACCGTTGAGCGTATGTAATCGCCCCAGTTTTTAGCCATAAAAAACCCCGGTCATCCGGGGTTTTTCTTTTATTGCGTCTCAGAAATATTTTCGCAGATACTCCGTCAAACAGAGCATCGCCATCGCCTGCCCATAGGGCATTGAGGTCAGCGGGATCTGGCGGTAAAACTCCAGATTACTGCCCATTCCCGTGCCGAACGACACCTGCAATAGCTCCCCTTCCGGCGAAATATGACCCACAATCGCTTTCACCGCTTTTTCCGCCACGTCCGTGTAATCTGCGCTGATGTAACGCTTACGCAACGCTTTCAGGATGCCATAGGCAAACCCGGCGGTTGCCGAGGCTTCAAGGTAAGAATTCGGATCGTCGAGCAGCGTATGCCATAACCCGCTTTCATGCTGGCACTTCGCCAGCGCAGCAACTTGCGCATTCAACACTTGTACCAGGTAACGGCGCACCGCACTGTTTTCCGGCAGATCGACCAGCTCCAGAAAATCAGGGATAACAATGGTCAGCCAGCTATTACCGCGCGCCCAGCGGGCGTTGGCAAAGTTATGGTGCCCATCATAATTCCAGCCGTGGAACCACAGTCCGGTTTCCCTGTCCATCAGGTTCTGTACATGCAGCAGGAACTGATAGACCGCCTCTTCCACATACTCCGGGCGGTTAAGCAATTTGCCGATTTTCGCCAGCGGCAGCACGGTCATCATCAGCGTGTCGTCCCACATCTGCTGGTGGTTCTCCTCCGCCAGCGTAATGTGCTGCATACCACCACAGTCGGTGCGCGGCATCTCGTTCATCGCCCATTCGGCCCAGCTTTCCAGCCACGGCAAATAGCCCGGATTGCCAGTTTCTTCGTAGCGATACGCCAGCGTCAGGAACGGCGCCATAGTGTTGACGTTTTTGGTGGTCGCGCCTTCCGCAAAGCGGTCGGCGAACCAGTTATCAATCACCTCGCGAACGTTCTCTTCCCCGGTCTGGCGATAATACTGGTACATCCCGTACAGACCCACACCGTGGGTCCATTCCCAGCCAGCCCAGCCTTTGGTATCAATCACGCGCCCATCGTCGAGACGGAGTAAAAACTCACCGGTGTTGTCGTGAATATTGACCAGGTTATGCGTCACCTTACGGATCAACGCTTTCAGTTCATCACGGGCGATAAAACGCTCTGGCTGACGCAATAACGGGCTGTGTTTGACAGGCCAAACCTTCATATTCTTAACCTCAGTTGTAAGTCGATTTCAGTGATGCATCTTTCAGCAATGGCGCGGCAGGTTTATTGCGATTCAGGTAGCCGATGTTGTTGTTCCCCCACAGGGATTCGTAAGGCATGCCTGCCAGCATTTCGACGGTTTCACGTGCTTGCGGGGTGATACTTTCAGGCATCGGGCGGCCGCTCTGGCGCATTTTGGTGGTTTCTTCACGCAACACACCGTGGGTTTTCAGATTCAGCTTGAAGCGCAAGGAAACGAGGAAGCCGCAGCACAACACGGCGATGGTGCCAAAGCACATGACCATCAAAATGGTGTGGCTCACTTCTGGCACCTGCGTTTTCTGCCCGGAGACGAAACCAGAAGCCTGCATCACGATCCCCACCAGCATCACCGCACCAGCCTGAGAGGCTTTACGAGTCAGCGTCATGATCCCGGCGAAGATCCCTTCGCGGCGCTGGCCGGTGACCACTTCATCAATATCCGCGATATAGGTGTAGGTGTTCCACGGTACATAGTTGATACCCCCGCGTCCCAGACCAGCAACGGCGGACACCAACAACAGCAGCGAATAAACATCGCTCAAACCGGCGTAGTAAAGCACTGCGTAAGACGCCGCACTCAGACCGAACAGCACGACGACCATGCGGTAAGACGGTGCAGGTCCGAATCGGATGCACAGCGGGATCATGGCGATAACTGCGATGAACTGGAAAATCGCCATTGTTCCCAGTAAGTTGGACGCCAGCGACGCTTCCTGCATCAGCACGAACACCACGTAATAGGTGAACACCGCGTTAAACACGTCCTGTGCGATATACCCCCCGAGGTACATCCCCAGGTGCTGGCGGAAAATCTTGATCCGCAGCGTGGAGCTGAGTTCCACAAACAGGCGACGCAAGCTTTGCCCAAGCGTGAGGCTCTTTTTCTCTTCTTCCGCACGTAACGCTGCCTCGGTCCACTCTTCGCGCGGGCGCTCCCAGGTGAAGCACCAGACAAACGTCAGCATCAGCGCGCAAAGCACCGAGAAGACCAGGCTTGCGTAGAAAAAGGAGATCGGGTTGTCTTTCCCAAAGTGTGTCAGCAAAACGCCCGGCAGAAACGAGGCCAGAATCGCCGACATCTGTGCCATCGAGATACGCGCACCAGAGAATTTGGTTTTCTGTTTGAAATCATCGGTCATTTCCGGTACCAGCGTTTCGTACGGCACCAGAATCATGGTGTAGACCACATCAAACAGCAGATAAGTCAGCAGGTAATACCAGAACCCCATATCCCCTACCCACATTATTGAGTAGCTGAATACGCATGGGATCCCCAGCATAATAAAGAACTTACGCCGACCGAAGCGTTTGCCGAGCCAGGTCGAACCGAAATTATCGGTTAAAAAGCCCATCAACGGGCTGACCACCGCATCCAGCACCCTTGCAGTCGCGAAGATAAATGTCGCTTCGATAGGCGTCAGACCGCAAAAGGTTGTATAGAAATAGAGTAACCATGCTGCGGTTAACGCGGTTGTGCCCGCACCCAGAAAATCGCCCGAGCCATAGGCGAGATAATTTGCCAATCCAATTTTTCGTGTTTTCATTGCCGTCAACCCTGTTCATTTTGGGGGACCTTTGACGATCCGGCTTAGCCAAAGGAATTTCTTACACGGCTAAAGTAAGAGGATGTGCAACGGGAAACCTTTCTGTTTCTGCCATCAAAATTACGCGGCTGGCAAAAATGCAAAGAGTGCCGATACGCGCATCACTGATTTATAAAACAGCGTTTCTTTTGCTTCAAAAGGAGTGGCCAAAAATGCGGGACGAATAGCAAAATCCCGCCTGGCTGACGGGATTTTCGAGCAGAAAACGAGCTAACTGATTGAAGCGAAGCGGTTAGTTTTGATGATCTGGCTGGCGATAGTTCACCAGCACTTTGTTACTGCGCACATCCAGCGGCGGCCATAAGCGCCCACCACCTGGAACTTCCCAAACAAAACGCAGCGATTCAAGCGCCGGGACATCGGTAAAGCCGCGCGTGGTGCCGCTCTGCCCATCCAGCTCGACACAGCGCGCTTGCGAACAGAGTCGAACCACTAACCCGGCAGGTGTGGGGCCATTCAGTTCATAACGCCAGGAGACATCCGTCATCAGCCCGTTTACCGGCTGCGACGGGCCAAGCGGTCGCGATGAAGAGACCACGCCACGGTTATCCAGCCGGATACCGATACTGCTGGCCTGCCACATGCCTTCGCCAATGCCGTTTCCCGCCGCATGGGCAAATAACGGTAGGGCGACCAGCCACGCCAGGAAACGCATTATTTGCCTCCGATGGTGGCGGTCATACGGATGCTGCGGTTGTCCGACATCTCCATATTCGACAGCACCACCAGTTGCGGCAGGCTGCGGCGCAGAAAGCGCGCCAACAGCGGACGCAGCGCGTGGTTAACCAGCAACACCGGCGGCGCACCCAACATCTCCTGACGCGTCAATGCTTCCTGGGTTTGTTCCAGCAAGCGATCGGCAAGACCCGGCTCCAGACCACCACCGCCCTGCAACGCTTGCAGCAGCAAACGCTCAAGCGGCGTATCAAGGCCAATTACCTGCACTTCGTCATTACCCGGGAACCACTGCTGTGTAATGGCGCGACCCAGCGCCACGCGCACCACAGCCGTGAGTTCGTGCGGATCGGTTTGCAGCGGCGCATGCTCGGCCAGCGTTTCCAGAATGGTGCGCATATCGCGGATCGGCACTTTCTCGGCCAGTAGGTTTTGCAACACTTTATGCAGCGTGGTCAGCGTGACCACGCCCGGTACTAAATCTTCCGTTAGCTTCGGCATCTCCTGACTCACCCGGTCAAGCAGTTGCTGCGCTTCCTGGCGACCAAACAGCTCCGCCGAGAATTGACCAATCAGGTGGTTAAGGTGCGTTGCTACCACGGTACTGGCTTCCACCACGGTGTAGCCCTGGATCTGCGCCTGTTCTTTCAATGCGCTCTCAATCCAGATAGCGGCCAGGCCAAAGGCCGGATCCACGGTTTGCTCACCCGGTAGCGTGCCCGCCGCGGTGCCTGGGTTAATCGCCAGCCAACGACCTGGATAAGCCTCGCCGCTGCCAATTTCCACCCCTTTCATCAGGATACGGTAACGCGCTGGCGGCAGATCCATATTGTCGCGGATGTGTACCACCGGCGGCAGGAAGCCCATGTCCTGGGCGAATTTCTTACGAATACTGCGAATACGGCCTAACAGCTCGCCATCCTGCTGGAAATCCACCATCGGGATCAGGCGATAGCCCACTTCCATACCGAGGGAATCTTCAAGCTGCACGTCGTTCCAGGTCGCTTCCACTGCCTGGGTGTTTTCCGGCAGCTTCATTGGCGCGGCTTCGGCAGGCGCAACTTGCTCTTTACCACGCAGCCACCAGGCAAGCCCCAGTAACGCGGCAGTAAACAGCAGGAACACAAAGTTCGGCATCCCCGGCACCATACCGAGCAGGCCGAGTACCCCGGCGCTGAGCATCATTACGCGCGGGTTGCTGAACAGCTGACCAACCATCTGCTGACCGACGTCCTGATCGGTACTGACGCGCGTCACGATCACCCCCGCCGCGGTAGAGATAACCAGCGCCGGGATCTGCGCAACCAGGCCGTCACCGATGGTCAGCAGGGTGTAGCTTTCCGCCGCATCGCCCATTGACAGGCCATGTTGCAAAACGCCGACCAGCAAGCCGCCGATAACGTTGATAACCATGATGAGAATACCGGCGACGGCGTCACCGCGAACGAACTTACTCGCACCGTCCATCGAACCGTAGAAGTCCGCTTCTTGCGTCACTTCAGAACGGCGGCGTTTCGCTTCATCTTCACCGATGATCCCGGCGTTGAGGTCGGCGTCAATCGCCATCTGTTTACCGGGCATCCCATCCAGTACGAAACGCGCGCCCACTTCAGCGATACGCCCCGCACCTTTGGTGATAACCATAAAGTTGATGATCACGAGGATAACGAACACCACGATACCGATGGCGAAGTTACCGCCAACGAGAAAGTGACCGAAGGCTTCAACCACACGCCCTGCCGCCGCAGTACCCGTATGGCCTTCCATCAGGATAATACGGGTTGAGGCTACGTTCAGCGCCAGGCGCAGCAAGGTGGTAAACAGCAGAATGGTCGGAAATGCGGCGAATTCCAGCGTGCGCTGGGTGAACATCGCCACCAACAGCACCATGATGGAAAGTGCGATGTTAAAGGTAAACAACAGGTCGAGGACAAACGCCGGTAGCGGCAGCACCATCATCGACAAAATAAGCAAAATGAGCACCGGCCCGGCCAGAACCTGCCATTGGGTCGATTTCAGATTGCTGGGCAGACGCAGCATTGCTACCAGATTAGCCATCAGTGTCCTTCTCGTTCAAAAAGTCCAGCGCCTCAGGCACCGGGAGATTCTCAGGTTTAACAGGTCGTTGCCCGCCGGACAGACGCCAGCGTTTCAACTGCCATACCCACGCCAGCACTTCGGCTACTGCCGCATACAGCTGACCCGGGATTTGCTGACCAATTTCAGAATGGCGATAAAGTGCACGCGCCAGCGGCGGCGCTTCGAGGATCGGCACGCGGTTCTCCGTCCCCAGTTCACGAATACGCAGCGCAACCATCCCCGCGCCTTTCGCCACCACTTTCGGCGCACTCATCTTATTCTCGTCATATTGCAGCGCGACGGAGTAGTGCGTCGGGTTGGTGACAATGACATCCGCTTTTGGCACATCGGCCATCATGCGACGACGCGCCGCCGCACGCTGCATCTGCCGGATGCGGCCTTTAATGTGCGGGTCGCCTTCGCTCTGCTTAAATTCATCACGGATGTCCTGGCGGGACATGCGCAGTTTTTTCAGATGGCTGTAGATCTGCCAGAAAACGTCAAAGCCCACCATCGGGATGATGCTTAGCGCCACCAGCATGGCGCACAGCCCGGCCAGGTTGAGAGCACTCGCCATTGCCGTCAGCGGCGATTCGCTCATCAGGCGCATCATATCCGGCCAGTGATGCCATAAAAACAAGCCCGCTACGCTGCCCATCAGCAGCGCTTTCATCAACGCTTTAACCAGTTCCGCGCCCACTTGTGCGGAGAACAAACGTCCCAACCCGCTCAGCGGGTTGAGTTTGGAAAACTTAAATTCCAGCGATTTTGTGCTGAATACCAGCCCGCCCAGCATTACCGGCGCGATCAGGGCGATAATCACCACGCCCGTCAGTAGCGGCAACATGCCAATCAGCACGTTTCTCAACATTATGATCACCTGTCCGAGGATCAGGTTCGGGTCGTTGATAATCTTGTGATCGAAACGCAGCCCGGAGGAGAGCGCCATCGTAAGCCTGCGACCAAACGCTTCACCGCCAAACCACAGAATGCCGATACCGACCAACATGATCAGCAACGATGTCAGCTCTTTGGATCGGGGGATCTGCCCTTCTTCGCGCGCTTTCTCTAGTCGGTGCGCTGTGGGGGCTTCTGTTTTGTCGTCGTTGTCTTCAGAGGCCACGGCCAACACATCCACGGATTACAGGTTTGGTGACATATTGCCAGAGTCAAGGCTGTCTAATGGGCAGAGTAAGGCATAAAAACAGGGGGTTTTCGCCATTTGACATGACGCTACGCGTGAGAAAACGCGTGGGAAAAAGAGGGGAAAACAAGAAAGTGGGCAGCCTTATGCTTGCCCACTTTCCGTTAACTTACTGATAATACAGGCTTAGAAGCCCAAACTATCGAGCAGATCGTCGACCTGATCCTGGCTTGCCACCACGCCCGCTTTGGTCGCGTCGAGTTGTGGGCCATTGAGCAGGCTTTCGTTTTCACGCTTCGGACGCGCGGACTGATCCGGGATGTTCTCCAGCAGCACCATCAGAAGCTGACGTTCGATCTCCTGGATAACATCCATCATGCGTTTGATAACCTGGCCGGTGAGGTCCTGGAAATCCTGCGCCATCATAATGTCCAGCAGTTGGGCGTTGGTGAAACTGGTGTGCCCCGGAATTTCGCCAAGGAACTTGCGCGTATCGGTCACCAGTTCACGCGCATCCGCCAGTTCGATTGGGTTTTCAAACCACTCGTCCCAACGTTTGCTCAGCGCTTTCGAACCTTTTTCCATCTCATCCTGGTGCGGCTGAGAAGCTTCAACGCTGTTAAGCGCGCGTTCTGCCGCTTGCGCGGTCATCTGCACGACATAATCCAGACGGTCACGCGCATCAGGAATCGCTTCCGCAGCTTCGGCAATCGCCTGATCAAGACCTAATTCTCGCAGGCTATCACGCAACATACGCGTCAGGCTGCCGATCCGGGCAATGATGTCGCTGGGTGAATGTTCGTCCGCTGGTTTAATTGAAGGTTGAATCATTAGCCAGTCCTCACATGCCTAGTTTCTCGAAGATCTTCCCGAGTTTCTCTTCCAGGGTTGCAGCGGTAAACGGTTTCACCACGTAGCCGCTCGCACCGGCCTGTGCCGCTGCGATGATGTTCTCTTTTTTCGCTTCTGCTGTAACCATCAGCACTGGCAGGGAAGCCATATTGCTGTCGGCACGAATCGTTTTCAGCAGTTCCAGACCGTCCATGTTTGGCATGTTCCAGTCGGAGATAACAAAACCAAAGCCACCCGTCTGCAATTTGTTTAACGCATCAACACCGTCTTCCGCTTCTTCAACGTTGTTAAATCCCAGCTCTTTCAGCAGGTTACGCACAATTCGACGCATGGTGGAAAAGTCATCCACAACCAAAAACTTAAGCTCTTTATCCGCCATAAAAAATTACTCCTGGTTCAAATACGTATTGCCTGTCCGGCACTGATTTTCGCCAACATCTGCTGGCTTACCTGGCTAAGATCGACCACTTCGCTGACGCCACCCATATTGATGGCCTCACGCGGCATGCCGAACACCACACAACTTGCTTCATTTTGCGCAATCGTCCAGGCGCCAGCCTGGTGCATTGCTAACATTCCGGCCGCGCCATCGTTGCCCATCCCCGTGAGAATCACTCCCACGGCGTTACGCCCCGCATGTTTCGCCACCGAATTAAACAACACGTCCACCGAAGGACGGTGCCGGTTAACCGGCGGTCCATCGTGGATCTTAATTTGATAGTTCGCCCCGCTACGCGCCAGCTCCATATGCCGATCGCCAGGTGCAATATACGCGTGCCCGGGTAATACGCGCTCGCCATCTTCCGCTTCTTTGACGCTGATCTGACAGAGCTTATTCAAACGCTCAGCAAATGAGCGGGTAAAGCCCGGCGGCATATGCTGAGTGATAAGAATACCCGGACTTGAGAGTGGCAATGGCTGGAGTACATGCCTAATTGCCTCTGTTCCTCCGGTTGACGCACCAATCACCAGCAGTTTTTCCGAGCTGAGCAACGGCCCGGCTTTCAGCATGGCCGGGGCCTCCATCGTTTTATGCGCCGCGATGCGCGCGCGGGAGGCGGTACGTACTTTCTCAGCAATCATCTCGCTGTAAGCCAGCATGCCTTCGCGAATGCCAATCTGCGGTTTGGTGACAAAATCTATCGCCCCCAGTTCCAGCGCACGCAGAGTCACTTCGGAGCCTTTTCCGGTCAGCGAGGAGACCATCACCACCGGCATTGGGCGCAAACGCATTAATTTTTCGAGGAAATCCAGCCCGTCCATGCGCGGCATTTCCACATCCAGCGTTAACACGTCCGGGTTGAATTTTTTAATTAAATCCCGGGCAACCAACGGGTCTGGCGCCGTCGCCACCATTTCCATATCGCTGTGGCTATTGATAATTTCTGTCATGATCTGGCGCATCAATGCGGAATCATCGACGGACAACACCCTGATTTTACTCATGCTTTATCCTTACTCAGCGCATAAACTGTTTGCCCACGAAGGGTAAACTCACGCACGAGGTTGCTGAAGTTCTCCGAATGCCCGGCAAACATTAATCCGTCTGGCTTAAGCAGTGGAGCGAAACGATGCAAAATGTCCTGTTGCGTCGTTTTATCAAAATAAATCATTACGTTACGGCAAAAAATTGCGTCGAAAGGCCCCGGAACGTTGTACTGCTTATCCAGCAGATTGACCGTGGAGAAATCGACGTAGTTCGCCAGTTCCTGCCGTACGCGCACCAGCCCGGCATGCGGGCCAGTACCGCGCATAAAGTAGCGTTGCATCTGCTGGGGCGAGAGGGTTTTCAACTCGTCCTGGCGGTAAATGCCGCTACGCGCTTTTTGCAGCACCTCTGTGTCAATGTCGCTGGCGAAAACTTTCCAGCGACCCGGCGCCATTCCCAACGCATCGGCGAGGGTAATGGCAAGAGAGTACGGCTCTTCGCCTGTCGACGCCGCTGCACTCCATACCCGATATTCCCCCGTGCGCTTACGCGCATGGTCCGCGAGAACCGGGAAGTGGTGTGCTTCCCGGAAAAAAGCGGTGAGATTAGTGGTCAGCGAGTTAATAAACGCTTGCCACTCGGCGCTGTTCTGGTTCGCTTCCAGCATGCTCAGATAGCGGCCAAAATCATCTAGCCCAAGCGAGCGTAAACGGCGAACCAGGCGGTTATAAACCATGTCACGTTTATGATCCGCGAGGACAATCCCCGCACGTTGGTAGATCAATTGACATATCCGACGGAAATGCGCGTCGGACAGCGCCAGGCGCTGTGTCATCTGTTGCAATATTGATGACGTTTGCCCGTTAGGCATGGATGATGTCATAGCGCCTTCTCAACTAGGTTCAGGATGCAACGGGCACAGCCTTAGGCGGTGCCATTTCGGGTATTGCGACATGCTCTTCAATCTTAAATACAGCCACCAGCGCGGTAAGATTATCTGCCTGGTTGGCCAGTTGGTCGGTGGCGGAGGCTGCCTCTTCTACCAGCGCAGCGTTCTGTTGTGTCACCTGATCCATCTGTGTTACTGCCTGAGCCACCTGCTCTATCCCGCGCCGTTGTTCATCGGACGCGGAGGCGATCTCGCCCATGATATCGTTGACCTGAGTGACAGAGCGGACGATTTCCGTCATCGTCTGCGCGGCGGTATCCACCAGAGCGGAACCCTGCTGAACGCGGGAAACCGACTCTTCAATCAGGCCCTTAATCTCTTTTGCCGCCTGCGCGCTGCGGCTTGCCAGGTTACGCACTTCTCCGGCGACAACCGCGAAACCGCGCCCCTGTTCACCGGCACGAGCCGCTTCAACGGCGGCGTTCAGCGCCAGAATATTGGTCTGAAACGCGATGCCATCAATCACACTAATGATGTCGCCAATTTTCTGGGAACTGCCGGCAATCTGTTGCATGGTACTTGCCACGCTCGATGTCTGCTGCCCCCCTTTTCTCGCCGTTTCTGCCGCGCTCTGCGCCAGCCCGGAAGCCTGACGCGCGTTATCGGCGTTCTGGCTTACCGTTGACGTTAACTGCTCCATACTGGCAGCGGTTTGCGCCAGCGACGCTGCCTGCTGTTCCGTTCGCGACGATAAATCATTATTACCCGCCGCAATTTCCGAAATGCCGGTATGCATCGCATAACTGCCCTGACGGACATCGCTCACCGTGGTGCGTAACGCGGTTTGCATCTTTTTCAGGCTGGTAAAAATCGCCGAGATCTCGTTACGCCCGTCAACGGCAATCGGTCGTGCCAGATTGCCTTCGGAGATGCTGTCAAAGTGGCTGCTGACAACCGCCAGCGGCTGGACAATCATCTTGCGCGACCAGAGCAGCGCGGCACTGGTCAATAACGCGGCGAGAATAACCACCACGACAAAAATCACCGCCGAGCGATGGTAGTTGCTTTCACCATCCGCTCTCGCCTGTTCAGTAAAGTGGTTAATGTGTTTCTCCCACGCACTGAAACTGGCATCAAACTTATCCTGCGACTCCTGCACCGGTGCGGTCATAAAGTCCGACAACTGGTTATTTTCAAGCCAGGTTGCCTGGTGCTCCAGGTCGCCACGCCAGGCGGTATAAGTGGCCTGGGTGATTTCCTGTAACTTTTTACCTTCCGGTGTCATCACCTTCAGGCCAAGAAACTCTTTTTCTACTTCTGCCGACTGCTTGAGACTGGCTTTCGCCTGTGTCATCAGCGCTTTGATGTCATCCGGCGGATAACTCAGCGCCGTTAACGTCCCGGCTTTGTTCAGCGCGGTACTGGCCTGAAGCAGCGTGGCCCGCATCTGCATTAATGCGCTGCGCTGATGGGTACTGTTTTCAACTTCTTGTAAATGTGAAGTGCTCTGTTTAAATGCCCAGAAAGACAACCCGTTACTGCCAACCTGTAAAATGCCACACACGATCAAAATCAAAAAAAGTGTTGTCGAGATGCGAATACGATTTAACATTAACGCCCCATCTGGCGGAAAAAGTCCGCGGTTAAGAACAGCTAAAATTTTTCCCAGTTATCCTCTTGTCCGGTTACAAGTTGGCGACTCCGCGCCGGGGTCTGAGCGCTGCCTGCTGCCGGAGTTGTAGCACGCGACGCCGGTTTGCCGGATACAGAAGAAAGGCGGAAAGCAGATACCGCCTGCGTCAACAAACTGGCTTGTTCTTCTAAGGCGGCCGCTGCGGCTGCCGATTGTTGTACCAGTGACGCGTTCTGCTGCGTGACGCGATCCATTTCGGATACCGCCAGCGCAACCTGATCGATGCCGCGGCTCTGTTCATCAGAAGCCGAGGCGATCTCACCCATAATGTCGTTCACCCTTGTTACCGCGTTAACGATGTCCGACATCGTCTCCCCTGCGCTCTCCACCAGCACAGAACCGGTATCGACACGGGAGACAGAATCTTCAATTAAGCCTTTAATTTCTTTCGCCGCCTGCGCACTGCGGCTGGCAAGATTGCGCACTTCTCCGGCGACCACGGCGAAACCACGCCCCTGCTCGCCCGCCCGCGCTGCTTCAACCGCGGCGTTCAGCGCCAAAATATTGGTCTGGAAAGCAATTCCGTCAATCACACTAATAATATCGGCAATTTTTTGCGAACTGCCCGCAATTTCGTGCATTGTTTTTACAACACTGTTAACCACTTTGCCGCCGCGCTCTGCCGTTTCCGAGGCACTTTGCGCCAGTAATGAGGCCTGACGGGCGTTATCGGCGTTCTGTTTCACCGTGGCGGTCAACTCTTCCATGCTGGCGGCGGTCTGCTCAAGTGCGGAAGCCTGCTCTTCGGTACGGGAAGAGAGATCGTTGTTGCCGGCGGCGATTTCGCTGGTGCCGGAGTAGATAGCATCGGAACCCTGGCGAACATTCGTAACCGTTTCGATCAGCGCGTTCTGCATATGATCAACGCTCTGCGCCAGTTCCGTCATTTCACTGCGCCCGGCAATGGTCAGCGAATGGGTCAGATTGCCACTGGCGATTTCCCGGATATGGGCAATAACTGACGACAATGGCGACAGCAGAATACGGCGAATGCCATACCAGACACCGGTCAGCACGATCACCAGCGCCAGCGCCAGGATCGCCATCTGCCATTTGGCGAAGGTGTAATCACTGACGCTCTGTTCCCAGGCATTGCGATACAAGCCTTCACTCAAATCCGCGTATTTCTGCATCGCGTCGCTAAGGGCGTTTTGCATGCCTTGCGTCGGCTGCGCCATAAAGCCGTTAATATTGCCGCCTTCGAGGAACTGCACCAGTTCCGCCAGCGCGGCATTATAAGTCCGGTATTTTTCATCCAGCGTCTGGCGCACTGCATCGGTTTCTGGCAGCGATGGCAGCGCGCGGAAGGCATCGTAGTGTTTTGCCGCATCGGCAAGCGACGCTTTGGCGCTGTTCAGCAAATCGGTTTTCGCACTGCTCTGCTGGTTGCTCGGATCCAGCAACATCCGCGCTGAGGAACGGCTCAGGTTGATACGCGTTTGCAGCATCAACTCCCAGGCTTTACCTAATTCCGTTTGTTGCATGCGCAGGTCATTGGAGACCGCAAAACTTTGCTGGTTTTGCTTAAGTGACGAAAAAAACAGGCCGCCAGAGACAAGCTGTAACAAGGCAAAGACCACCAGCACGCTCATAAGTAGAGTAACGACGCGGATACGGTTCAACATGCAACACCTTCTTGATAAGTTCTTAACGGTGTTATCGGCATGGGGCCACGGAACTTTACATTTGCGAAAGGGAATTAAATTATGACTTAAAGCGCAATCTCCACAGTTAACGTATCGCTATACGTTCCCCCTGGTGTCGTGGCCTGCGAAGTCAGGATTTGCGCGGTGTCATTGTAGGTTCGCAGCAAGCCATCGCTGCTCACTTGCGATGGCACGCCGCTCGAACAGCGCTGCCGCAACGGTTAGTCGTTGTCCCTTTGTAAACCTCATCGCTGAGCCGGTTGCGACCGCAGACCATATTACGTGCTGCGTTATTCATATCGCCAATTGGAATTTGCAGAGACAAGGCAAGTCTCCACTCGCCTGCAGGTTGTCGCAACTCGCCGCCAGATAAACCTAACGCGGTAAAACCCATGGGGTATAATAAATTTATTGTTTTAAATCAATTTATTAGATAACAACAATCATCTGACTTATTAAGCATCGAAAGATATATAACGTGATTTGCGATAAACATCACAATATATGGACAGGGGTAAAGAGAAGTCAGAAGATTTTATGGAATAGAAATTAAACGGACGTGAGAGATGTATATTATCGCGGCAGAACAAGGGCGAAAATAAAGGCGGGAGAAGCAACTTCACCCGCCTTTATTATTACGCTACATGCGCGATTATTACGCTACGTGCGTGGCTGCCATATCCAGCAGCGCCATTTCATCGCTGTTGAGCAGTTTTTCAATATTTACCAGAATCAGCATACGGTCGCCGAGCGCGCCCAGGCCGGTCAGGTATTCTGTCGACAAGGTTACCGCGAATTCCGGAGCCGGACGGATCTGGTCAGATGCCAGCGACAGGACGTCGGAAACACCATCAACCACAATCCCTACCACGCGCTGACCGAGATTCAGCACGATAACGACCGTGTTTTCATCATACTCGACATCGCCCTGGCTGAACTTCACGCGCAGGTCGACAATCGGCACAATCACACCGCGCAGGTTGGTGACGCCTTTGATAAAGTCGGGGGTATTGGCGATTCGGGTCACCTGATCATAGCCACGAATTTCCTGCACTTTGAGAATATCGATTCCGTATTCTTCATCGCCCAGAGTGAAAACCAGGAACTCCTGACCTGATGGCTCGCCCGCCAGTTTTGCTACATTACTCATACCGGTCATGTTTTATACCTTCTTAACTAAATCAGGCGGCTGTGTGCGCCATACGATGTTCACGATTCAATCCCTGCAACGCTGATACGTCAACGATCAGCGCAACGCTACCATCCCCAAGGATAGTGGCAGCAGAAATGCCCGGCACTTTGCGATAGTTGCTTTCCAGGTTTTTCACCACCACTTGATGCTGACCAATCAGTTGATCCACCAGCAATGCATAGCGACGACCCGCGCTTTGCAGAATAACGACAATCCCCTGCGTGGCCTCGGTTTTTGCGCCCATAACGTCAAAGACTTTCCACAGTTCCACCAGCGGCAGATATTCACCGCGCACTTCCAGCACGCGCTCACCGCCGGCCAGCGGATGCAGGTCTTCTTCGCGCGGTTGCAGCGATTCCATCACCGCGTTCAACGGCAGGATAAAGACCTCGTTGTTCACTTTTACTGACATGCCGTCAAGGATCGCCAGCGTCAGCGGCAGCAGAATACGAATGGTCGTGCCAGTGCCCTGCCTGGATTTGATTTCAACGTGGCCGCCCATCTCCTGGATGTTACGTTTCACCACGTCCATGCCCACGCCGCGTCCGGAAACGTCCGTCACCTGCTCAGCAGTCGAGAAGCCCGGGGCGAAAATCAGCATGCCCACATCTTCATCGGTCATGTTCTCGTTCACAGCCATCCCCTGCGAAATCGCTTTCGCCAGGATACGCTCACGGTTCAGACCTGCGCCATCGTCGGTCACTTCAATACAGATGTTCCCGCCCTGGTGTTCCGCCGACAGAATCAGGTTACCGATAGGCGACTTCCCTGCTTCCACACGTTTTTGCGGCGTTTCAATACCGTGGTCGAGGCTGTTACGCACCAGGTGCGTTAACGGGTCAATAATACGTTCGATCAAGCTCTTATCAAGTTCGGTTGAGCTGCCTTGCAGCGTCAGTTCTACTTGTTTATCAAGCTTGCTCGCCAGATCGCGAACCAGGCGCGGGAAGCGGCTGAAGACGTATTCCATCGGCATCATACGGATGGACATCACCGATTCCTGCAGGTCGCGGGCGTTGCGTTGCAGCTGGCTCATGCTGGTTATCAGGTCACCGTGAGTTACCGGATCCAGCTCGTTAGAGCGCTGTGCCAGCATCGACTGGGTAATAACCAGTTCACCGACCAGGTTGATCAATTGGTCAACTTTTTCGACCGCAACACGGATACTGGTCGATTCGCTGGCGCGGGCTGCCGGTTTCTCACGACCTGCCGGTTGCTCTTTCGCCACCGCTTTCAGCGCTGGTGCCGCAGCCGGAGCCGCTTGCACCGCCGGGACAGCCGTTGTTGCCGACGCGTCAGCCACTTCAACCGGGATTTCGACCTCAGCGTCTGTCGCCGCGGGTGCCGGGGCTGCTTTTTCGAAAGCGATTTGATCCGCTTCGATAACAAAGCACAGCACCGCGATAATGTCGTCTTCGCCCACGCCGCCGTCGATGGTCACGCTCAGGGTATCTTTCCCCTTCACGACATCGCTCAGCGTGCCGAGGTTGCTCAGCTCTTCTTCGAGTAAGTCAACTTCGCTCTCTTTCAGGCGTGAAAGGACGATTCGCAGTTTGCCGTCGTTTTCAGCGGCGGGCGCTGTCGCATCAGATGCCAGCGCAGCTGTCTCTACAACAGAGAGTTTCGCACCATTCGCAGCAGCAACGGCCTCTCCTTTTGCCTCCAGCGCTAACTGGCGCAGGGCATTACAGATGTATTCGAAGCTTGCGGCATCTGGCTCTGACGAGCTTTTATAGGCATCGAGCTGTTCCTGCATAATATCTTTGGTTTCCAAAAACAGGTTGATAATGTCGGTGTTTAGCTGCATCTCGCCACGCCGAGCCTCATCAAGCAGGTTTTCCATCAGGTGGGTTGTTTCCTGCAAGATGGTAAAGCCAAATGTCCCCGCACCGCCTTTAATAGAGTGTGCAGCACGGAAGATGGCGTTGAGCTGTTCTGAATCCGGCGCTTCCGGCACCAGGTCCAATAAATGTTGTTCCATATCGGCCAACAGTTCGTCGGCCTCATCAAAGAATGTTTGGTAAAAATCACTAATATCCATGCTCACGCTATCACCTCGGATTGGCTTGTGGCGACGTAGGAACTGCTGCCGGAGACGAGGCTGCTGGCGCGGGTGCTGCCGCTGCCGCTGGCTCTGGCTGTGTAATCGCGCTTATTGGCGCACTCTGACTTTCGGCGTTCTCATGCAGAATGGCCGCTTCTGCTTGTTTGTTCAGCACCAAAAGACTAATTCGACGGTTGATGGCTTCATCCGGGCCGCGATTGACCAGGCGCATGGTTGCCGCCATGCCAACGACGCGCATCACTTTGCCATCATCCAGGCCACCGGCAACCAGCTCACGGCGCGACGCGTTGGCGCGATCGGCGGAAAGCTCCCAGTTGCTGTACCCTTTATCGCCGTTAGCGTAAGGGGCATCATCGGTGTGACCGGAGAGGCTCACTTTGTTCGGAATACCATTCAGTACTGGCGCAATCGCCCGTAAAATATCGCGCATATAAGGTTCGACTTCCGCGCTGCCGGTTTTAAACATCGGCCGGTTCTGACTATCAATAATCTGTATGCGCAACCCTTCCTGCACCAGGTCGATTTTCAAGTGCGGGCGCAATGCGCGCAGTTTGGGATCGGCTTCAATTAACTGGTCCAGATCGCCGCGCAATTTACTCAAGCGCGACTGCTCCATGCGTTTTTTCAGGTCGTCAATATTGGGCTGTTTTTGTACTTCGCCCTGTTGCTGTGTGTAGTCATCGCCACCGCCCGGAATGGGGCTGTCGCTGTTCGAAATTCTCTGCCCACCGGTGACCGCAGTTGCCAACGGCGTGCGGAAATACTCCGCGATCTGGATAAGCTCTTTCGGGCTTGAGATGGATATAAGCCACATGACCAGGAAAAACGCCATCATCGCCGTCATAAAGTCGGCATAGGCGATTTTCCAGGAGCCATGCGCGCCGCCACCGTGGCCTTTATGTTTTTTTCGTCTAACGACGACGATTGGATGGGACTGGTTTTTCATGCGTCCTCAGTCGTCGTCTGTTGGTTAGGGTTTCTGACCGCACGAACATGTTCGTCCAGTTCGATAAACGACGGACGCTCGCTGGAGTAAAGTGTTTTACGACCAAACTCAACCGCGATCGGCGGCGCATAACCGTTCAGGTTCGACAGCAGGGTTATCTTCACACACTGCATCATCTTGGCGGTTTCCGCACTCTTCTGGCGAAGCACGCTTGCCAGCGGAGAGATAAAACCATACGCCAACAAAATACCGAGGAAAGTTCCCACCATCGCATGCGCAATCAGCGCACCCAACTCCGCCGCCGGACGATCCGCCGAGGCCAGCGCATGTACCACACCCATTACCGCCGCCACGATACCGAACGCAGGAAGTGAGTCACCGACCATTGCCAGTGCGTTCGCCGGGACTTCGGCTTCACTTTCGTGGGTTTCAATCTCTTCATCCATCAGCGCTTCAATTTCGAAGGTATTCATATTGCCGCTGATGATAAGTCGCAGATAATCAACGATAAATTCAAGCATCGTCGCATCCGCAAGAATGCGCGGGTAGCTGGCGAAAATCTCGCTTTCTTTCGGGTTTTCAATATCCCGTTCCAGCGAGAACATGCCTTGCTGACGTGATTTCGCCATCAGGCGATACAGCAGCGCCAGCAAGTCCATATACATACTTTTGGTGTACTTCGAACGGCGAAACAGCAAAGGCATTGCTTTCAGCGTTCCTTTGATGGCTTTACCGTTATTGCCAACAATGAATGCACCTATCCCCGCGCCCCCGATGATGATCAGTTCAGACGGTTGATAAAGTGCCCCAAGTTCTCCGCCGGTCATCATATAACCGCCAAAGACTGCACCAAGAACAACCAGGTAACCTAATACGATAAGCACGACATCATCCTTCTGCTAATGACTAAGGCTCGGGATAAACATTTCAAAGGGTTAACGCGAGTAACAGGCAAAAAAAAGCAGCGGCATAACTGCACCGCTGCTGGAGTGTTTCCACCTGTATTCGGTTAAACAGCCTGATCGATCTGTTCATCCAGCAGTTGTGGAATAATATCGGCAGCATCCTGGGAAAGTTTACGTCTTTTTACCGCGCGGGACGGCGGTTGGCATAAACTGCAGGCAAAGCTACCAACAGGCTGATGTGCGTGAGTAATAAAATTACCACCACAGCAATTACAGCGTGACAACTCCAGCATTCCGCTTTCCACGAAGCGAACCAACGTCCAGGCACGAGTAAGCGCCAGTAACGGGGTTTCCTCAGCATGAGGGCATTGTTCGAGGTAAAGTCGGTATGCTTTGATGACTGCGTCAACGCCACTGCAAAGGCCTGTTTTCAACAAAAATTGCCATGCGTTACAGAACATAGACGCGTGGATGTTTTGTTCCCAGGTCATAAACCAGTCGGTGGAGAATGGCAGCATACCTTTCGGCGGCGGGCTACCACGCAACTCTTTGTAGAGTTTGATAAGACGACCGCGACTAAGCTGCGTCTCACTCTCCAACATTTGTAAACGCGCACCCAGCGTAATCAGTTCCATTGCTAACTGAATGTCGCGAGCTTCCTGAACAATGCTTTTTTCGCCCATCTTTATGCCCTTTTCTTCCTGGCCGCGTCGCCAGTCTGTGAAGACTCATTCAGCAGGCGGGTTGAAAGTAAAATCCCGGTGTGAACTTGCTGTAAATCGTCCACGCGTGATTCTTGGGTCAGACGAGTAATAGTCTGATGATTGTCAAAACGGAACTGGCAAATCAGCTGATTGGTTTCAGCCAATTTCACCATTTGCGGAAGGGTTAACTCAACCAGTGTCGTCGCCATCTCTTCATTAATACCGAGACGGAACATTGCGGACGCTTTGTCCTGGCTGATCAAACGCTGAGCAAGAAGTAAATACGACAAATTAATGTCATAAACATGTTTCAGCAACTCGGATGTATGCATTTTTCCCATCCCGAATAACCAACTTGTATCTTATGCGGCTAAGCCGCACCCCGTGATGTCGCCGGGAAAAAACCCGGTATAAAAAAGAAAGGCTAAATGCATAACTGACTAGGATCTTGCGATAAGGCGCTTCGCTCAAATGTTAATTGCCTTACAACGTTCTTAATCATTTCTTACAAAGAACTAAGATTTTTCCTAATTCGACGCAACTGTACTCGTAGGTGCTGCCACATACAATCTGACCAGTGCGGAAATTTGAAATTTTTGTGATCTACGTCACATAATTTACCCGAATATGGACAATAAATCTATCAGTCTCGCTTGTGAATTGATGTTTTTTTGCGCGATCAACCCCCTTTTCTATTCCAATTGCCCGAATAGGCATGCAAAACGCGCTCTTACCCACGTTAACTGGTCGGAGGATTAGGATGCTGCCCTATTTACATTTGACAATATGTATCTACTGAAGAAACAACTCTAAAAAGTGATATAAAACAATATATTATGTTTTAAGTAAAGTTAATTAATCACCCAAAGCAACCATTACAGTTTTGTTAATCAGCATGGTCGATAATTTAACAATTCGATCTTAAATTCTCTTAATTTTAGTTAAGCTTTTAAAATCGGTTAAGGTGATTAAAGCGCGACCAGAGCGTTACGTAAGAATAATTAATGAATATTTATGATAACCTTCACATCCATGCCATATTCACGGGTTGCACTGGTTTAAGAATCGGAGTAATGGTGAGAAAAATTTGATTCAAATCGGGGAGTGAAAATGGCTTATGCACATCTTTTGGTCGCCGTAGCCGTTACGCCTGAGAGCCAACAATTGCTGGCAAAAGCGGTCGATATTGCCCGCCCTTCCAGTGCCCGCATTACCCTTATTACCTTAGCCGCTGACCCAGAACTGTATAATCAGCTTGCAGCACCAATGATGGAAAACGTCCGAGATGTCCTGCTGGAAGAGACACAACAGTTTCTTGATGAACTGGTTCGTAACGCGAATTATCCCATCGAACAGGCGTTGATTGCCTCCGGCGAGCTAAGTAAGCATATTCTGCATACCTGTCGCACCCAGGATGTCGATTTAGTGGTGTGTGGTAATCATAATCAGACGTTCTTCTCGCGCGCCGTCTGCTCGGCGAAAAGTATTGTCCAGTCCAGCGAAGTGGATGTGCTGTTGGTGCCTTTACATGAGTAAAACGCTCCCGACAGATGCGGGAGCGTTCGTTACGTCAGGCTAGCTTTGGAAAGGTCGCCACTTTGCTTTGTAGCTGGCTTTGTACGCTACGTGGCGTGATGCGCTTTAAATCGCTGATAAACCTCTGCTGCCAGCGATGGATATCATTCTCCTTGATAACTTTGAGCATTTCCGCATGGCGCGAAATACGCTCCGCCAGCGGCATCCTTAATGCCCTGTCCATCGCCGCCGCGACATCATCGCGATCGTAAGGGTTGACGATCAACGCCGATGTCAGTTCGTTCGCCGCACCGGCAAACTGCGAAAGAATTAACACCCCCGGATTTTCAGGATCCTGAGCCGCCACGTACTCTTTCGCCACCAGGTTCATACCGTCACGCAGCGGTGTCACCAACCCGACTTCCGCATAGCGGAATACCTTCATCAACACTTTGCGATCAAAATGCTGGTTGAGGTAATAAAGCGGCGTCCAGCCAAGCTGACCGTATTTCCCATTGATGCGCCCGGCTTCTGTTTCCAGTTGATGACGAATATCCTGGTAGGCCTGCACTTCGCCACGCGAGGTGGGCGCTATCTGCGTATAACGGATCTTACCGTGGTGCTGAGGGAACTTCTCAAGCAGGGTTTCATATGCCAGGAAGCGTTCCGGCAAGCCTTTGGAGTAATCCAGACGCTCCACCGAGAAGATGTTTTTCACATTCTTCAGTTCATTTTTCAACTGCGCCAGTTTGGTCGGTAATGGCCCGGCGGCTTGTTGCGCGATTTCTTGTGGCTCAATACCGATTGGGTAGACTTCCGTGCGGAAGGTTTTGCCCCAGGCAACATGCTCTTTCCCACTGCGGGTGGTTAGCCTTGTTTGCATCGACAAGCTATCGAGGAAGGCCAGGCGATCGCTTTCAGTCTGGAAGCCCAGCAAGTCGTAATCACACAGTTGCTCAAGCAACTCAGCGTGCGGCGGCAAGGCATTGAAAATTTCCGGGGTCGGGAAAGGAATATGCAGGAAGAAGCCGATCTGGTTGTTAACGCCGCGCTTACGCAGCTCGCTGGCGAACGGCAACAGATGGTAATCATGGATCCACAGAATGTCGTCTTCTTTAATCAGCGGCAGCAGCTTGTCTGCCAGCAGCGCATTGACATCCTGGTAGCCTTCCCAGGCTTCGCGCTGGAACTTAACCAAATCCAGACGATAGTGGAAAGCGGGCCACAATACCCCATTCGAAAACTGCGAATAATATTGATCGTAATGCTCTTCACTGAGGTTAAACGAGGCCCAGGTAATATTCCCCTTCGTGACCTTTTTTAGCGGTTTATCCTCGTCACCGGTCTCTCCGCTCCAGCCAAACCACAGCCCACCGGTCGCTTTTAGCGCCCCAAGGATCCCTACAGCCAGCCCGCCAGCACTGGATTTTTTATCATCAGGCGGAGCAATACGATTAGATACTACGACTAAGCGACTCATAGCCATCTCTCCTGTTTGTTAGCGCCCGTTGTTCTTGTTGTTGATGGTCGACAAGTTTTTCAAGCCATTGATAGACATCATTTACGCCAGCCAGACGCCACCTTGCCTGTGTTGCGCCCGAGCCGACTTTTATCGATATGCCGCCAAGTTTGTTAACGGCTTTAAACCCATGTTCGTCAGTCAGATCGTCGCCAAGAAACACCGGTTTCTTGCCGAGAAAGGGCGGCGTTTGCATAAAAGCTTCAATAGCTGCGCCTTTATGAATGCCCGTGGGTTTCAGCTCTACCACGCATTTTCCCGGCTGCATCGCCAGTTGCGGGTAGTGTGAGATAAGCGATTTTGCCAGGGCAAAGACCGCATCTTCATGTTGCGGAGCCTGGCGATAATGCAGTGCAAATGCCATCCCTTTAGTTTCAAGTTCAACGCCGGTAAGCGAGGCAATCCCATGCCGAAGTTCACGCTCCAGCGGTTGCAAAACCGCCTCCGGTAACGTCATTCGTTCGGTTCGACCATTGATATCGCGGCGCTCCGCCCCATGTACCCCGGCAAGCGGGAAACAATACGGTTTGGCGAGCTGTTCCAGCTCAGCAATTGAACGCCCTGAAATCAATGCCAACGCCCTGTCATTTAGCTCAGCAAGCAATGAAAGTCTGGTCAGCACATTTTCAGGGATAAAAACATCATCCGGGTGCGGTTTGATCTCCGCGAGGGTGCCATCCAAATCGAAAAAAAAGGCAAAATTACCGGAAGTGAGAGGCGGTATAGATAGTGCGTCTTCCACCCTGGTTTCCTCCTTACAGTGTTAGATGAGAGCCGTTTTTCACAAACGTCTCATTATCATTAGCCATGTAAGTATAGACAGTGTGACGCTGCTCGCCATTTTAAACATGACTTACCAGCCGGATTAGCGGCTGGTAAGGTCTGGAGTTAGACTAATAGGTTGTGTGCGAAATTTAAGCAATAAGCATCAAACAGTACGTTTGGCTTTTTGTTTATAGCGGTCGAAAATCACCGCCGCCAGCAGGATCAAACCGCGCACAACGTATTGTGAGAAGGGAGAGATATTCAGCAGGTTCATCGCGTTTTCCACGGTACCCAGAATCAAGATACCGGCCACAACGTAGGAAATTTTACCGATCCCACCTTTCAGCGACACGCCCCCCAGCACGCAGGCTGAAATAACAATTAGCTCATAACCGATCGAAGTCATTGGCTGCCCGCTGGTCATACGTGAAGCAAGAATGATCCCCGCCGCCGCTGACACAAGGCCTGAGAGCACAAAGATAATGATCTTGGTTCTGACCACTGGCACACCCGCCAGCCTTGCTGCCTCTTCGTTACCGCCAATTGCCAGCGTATTACGGCCAAAGGTGGTTTTATTAAGCAAGAAGCCAAAAATAATCAGGCAACCGACCGTCAGCCAGATAGGCGCAGGCAACCCAAGCCAGTTAGCATAGCCGAGCGTGAAGAAGCGCTCATCTTCAATCCCCACCGCTTTACCATCAGAGATGATATAGGCCAACCCGCGCACAATCTGCATTGTTGCCAGCGTGGTTATCAGGGCGTTGATTTTCAAACGCGCAATGACAAAGCCGTTAATAAACCCGCTCACCACACCGAGTAGCAACCCGGCAAATACCCCAATCCACAGGCTTTCGCTGAGGTTGATGACTACCGCCGTGGTCACCCCGGCGCAAGCAATCACAGACGCGACAGAGAGGTCGAAATCGCCGGACGCCAGGCAAAAAAGCATGCCGCAGGCCACCATGCCGGACATGGAAATTGCCAGCCCCAGACCTTTCATATTGACGAAAGAGGCAAAGTTCGGCACGAAAACAGCGCAACCAATGAACAGCGCGGCGAACACCACCAGCATGCCGAACTGATCCCAGATGCGCCCGAAGCTGAACGCCGACTTCGGCGCACGGGACGTAGTTAAAGATGACATCGTATTCTCCTTACTCAGGCGACAGCCTGGCTCACTTTCGGCATCGCAAGGCTCAGCGCCTGCTGTTCATCGCCCTGACCGTGTAACAACTCACCGGCTATTTCGCCTTCACGCATCACCACTATACGGTCGGCGACGCCGAGGACTTCCGGCAAATCACTGGAAGCAAACAGCACCGCCACACCACGTGCCGCCAGCGCATAAATCACGTTGTAGATTTCATGTTTCGCCCCGACGTCAATCCCACGCGTAGGCTCATCGAGCAGGATCACCTTCATCTCTTCCGACAACCAACGCCCGAGAATGGCTTTCTGCTGGTTACCGCCGGAAAGATTCATAATCAGCTGATCCGCCCCCGGCGTTTTGATATTGAGCGAGCGAATATGGTGTTCCGCGTTTTCGCTCTCCCAGCCATTGTTGATGAGACACCCTGCGCGAATGTATTTGCGCCGGGCGCTGATATTGATGTTCTCCTGCACCGAGTGAACCGGGATAATGCCTTCGGCTTTGCGATCCTCCGGGCATAGCATCATGCCAGCACGGATCGCGTGAGCGGGTTTGTGGATATTGACCAGCTCGCCATCGATAAACACCTGCCCTTCGGTAATTTGCGTTGCGCCAAACAGCCCTTTCATCAACTCACTGCGACCGGCACCGACCAGGCCAAACAGGCCGACAATTTCCCCGCTGCGCACGCTCAGGCTAATCGGCGTGCGTACGCCCGGCGCTTTCACCTGCTCCAGGCGCAGACGTTGCTCGCCATATTCGCGCGGCTGCCAGCCGTAAATATCGCCCAGCTCGCGCCCGACCATTGCCTTCACCAGTTGGTCATGGTTCACCTGCTGCATATCGGCAAAAGTACGCACATAGCGGCCATCTTTAAACACCGTAATGGCATCACTCAGGGCAAATATCTCCTCCATACGGTGGGAGACATAAAGGATGACGCGCCCCTCTTTACGCAGCTCGCGGATCACGCGAAACAGGTTGTCGATTTCCCGCGCCGAAAGGGAACTGGTGGGTTCATCGAAGGCAATAACTTTGGCGTTACGCGCCAGCGCCTTGGCAATTTCCACCATCTGCCATTGGCCGATGGAGAGGTATTTCAGCGGTGTTTGTGGGTCTATATCCAGCCCCAGATGCTTAAGCTGCAAACCCGCTTCATAATTGAGCAGTGAACGGTTCACAATGCCGCCTTTATGCGGCAACTGGCCCAGGTAGATGTTCTCGGCGACGGTCATTTCCGGCACCAGATGCAGCTCTTGGTAAATAATGGCTACTCCAGCGTTCAGCGCGGCGGTCGTATCGGCAAAGGAGACCTCTTCTCCTTTTATTGCCAGCGTACCGGTCGTCGGCGCGTAGTTGCCGCTGAGGATTTTGAGTAGCGTTGATTTACCGGCACCATTCTCACCCATCAAGGCGTGAACCTGCCCGGCATAACAATCAAAACTGATCTCGCTGAGCGCTTTCACACCGGGGAAAGTCTTACCGATGCCGCGAAACGAGAGGTAAGGAGTAGACTGTTGCATAACGTCTCCGCAAAACAGTTCATTGTACGTCTGGCTCCCCGCAGATGCGGGGAGCGCAACCAACAGAGAATTACAGTCCTTTTTTCGCCAGCTCTTCTTTGAAGTTATCGCGGGTGATCAACACCACATCCGTAACGGCGGTGAATTTCGGCGGCTCCACGCCTTTGGTCACCCAGTTGTACAGCAGCTCACTGGTTTTGTAGCCGTGAACGTCCGGGCTTGGCAGCAGAGAACCGAAGAAGCCCGTCGCCTGTGCTTTGGACAGTTCGCTCACCGCATCCACACCGTTAATGCCGATACCAATAACGTCCGCCGCTTTAAAGCCCTGCCCTTCCGTTGCACGCACGCCGCCAAGTACTGTGTTGTCATTCATGCCCAGTACCAGCCAGTGTTTCACTTCCGGATGCTGTACCAGCAGGGAGTTACCGGCATCAAACGCACCGGGGATATCGTTCGATTTCGTCGGCACCTGGTAGATCTGTTTTTCCGGGAAACCGGCTTTTTTCAGCGCGTCCATGGAGCCAGTGGTACGGCGGCGAGCGGTATCCAGTTCGTTAGCCGTAATTGCCATCACGCCGGTCTGTTTCACATCCCAGCCGCGTTTTTGCATCTCTTTGTACAACTCATCGCCCTGACGCGCGCCAATCTCACTCGCCGCCATCATCACTAACGGCACCGACGTCATTGGCTCACCTTTCGCGTTAACGAACTGGTCGTCCACGGTGATGACTTTCATATCGTAGCCGCGGGCTTTGGCCACAATTGCAGACCCCAGTTTTGGATCGGGAGTACAAATAACAAAACCTTTCGCCCCGCTTGCCGCCAGGCTATCAATGGCGTTCAGGGTTTTCTCACCGTCGGGAACGGCGATTTTGATCACTTCAAAACCTAAATCTTTGCCTGCCTTGTCGGCGAACCGCCACTCCGTCTGGAACCAGGGCTCCTCCGGCTGTTTAACCAGGAACCCGAGCTTCATGGTTTCAGCGATAGCGGATTGTGACATAACGGCAGCCAGGCCGATGGCCGCCAACGCTTTAGTGAATTTGTGCATGGTAAACTCCAGCTTTAGCATTCTTTTATGTAGGGAAAACAACTCATAAGTTTTTTTAAAAGTTCATAAAACAAGGCATTAGAGTCCATACGCCCCTGGAGCTCTGTGCTGGAAATAGTTTTAGCGGGAAATTGATTCTCCATAGGAGAGCGGCATCACACGGCAGAATTACAGTAATTCCGTACATAAATTCAGCGATTTATCACATAAAATCAGCCGTTTTTGTCTGACAAATAGAAAGGGCGAAAGCTGAATAATCCATAACGTCAGCCAGCTTATCCTTGTGCCCGGATACAGAGCGTACCCGGGCGGAAAAATCACCAGCTATAGTAGATATGCTCGGCGTGATCTCGCGCCGCAATTTCGTTTCCTTGCAGCCGCGCGGCTATTGTTAAGGCAAAATCGAAAGCCAGCCCCAGACCTTTGCCGCTGATCAGGTTGCCGTCTTCCACAACCGGCGCATCAACATATTCACCGTCGCGCACGTTTTCATATAAATCGCCGGAGCAAACATAGCGGCGACCTTTCAGTAAGCCGTTAGCGCCCAGCACGCGCGCGGCGGCCGAACAGATTGGGCAAATGAATTTCCCAGCGGCGTCATGGTGTTCAACAAATTGCAGCACCGCCGGGTTGGCGGCGAGATTGACGCTACCCTGCGGACCGCCGGGCAGTACGATGGCGTCATACAGCGTATGCTGCCGCTCGGCTAGCGTACTGTCTGCCACCATGGGGATATTGTGATAGCTGACCACCGCGCGGGACTCCGCGCAGGCCAGCGTTTCGACCTCTATCTGCAAGCGGCGCAGAATATCAATGGTGATAATCGCTTCCGCCTCTTCAAAACCGGGGGCCAACAACACCGCCACTTTTTTCATTCCCGACTCCTTCTGGTCAAGGTTGGTTGAATTCAGTGGCTTTATTGTTGATCAAAACAACGTTTCAAAATCCCCGCTGTGTCACAGACCGACAGGCGCAACACAGCAAGAATAAATCAGTGCGCTTCGCCCTGCGGGGTGAATTTCAGTTCAATTAAGGCAATGGCTTTTTGGATAGCGCGGCGCGTTACCGGATCGGCAGCTGCCGGATGGGTGGAAAAATCGATGCTTTTTAATTGATTCGCCATTTTCTCACGCACTTCAACTGGCGCGATAACGTCGATAACATCGAGAATTTGTTTAATGACCAGTTGGCAGGCCACGACATCCGAGACCAGCTCTTGATCAGCCGAAAGATTTTGCGACATATGAGGCTCCTTTAATTGTGGGCGTCATAGTAGCGGTAAATGCCGGGTAAGAGTAGTTTTGCGCCCTTGTTCCTGCGGATTTTGGGCATAAAAAAACCTGCGCGTGGCAGGTTTTTTTATCATCAGAACATAGCGCCTGGCGGTACGTCTTTGAAAGTTTTGCAATAGGTTTCAAACATATGCTTCAGGATTTTACGCAGTTTCATCTGTTACTCCAGCGATTTGTTATGCAGGTGTTACGTCTCAATGCACATATAATATGATGCGCATCACAAAAAGCAAGTTCAATGTGACAGGAATCACGTTTCAAAAATCAAAAATGCAGTATCTTTGTTAAAAATTCACATGTGAATCCTGCAGTTAGCGCTATAAAACATTTTTTAGCTCCTTCAATTATTTTTTAAATGGCAGCCCCACAATGCGTGAAAGCACCCTTTCGCGAAAGACAGGAGGTCTTTCTCCCGCTGCGCTACTGGTAGCCGGCGCTTTCTTTATGGAGTTTATCGACGGTACGGTGATCGCCACGGCGTTGCCGGATATGGCAAAAACCTTTGGCGGGGAAGCCGTTGCGCTCAATATTGGTATTAGCGCGTATTTGATAACGCTTGCAGTGCTGATCCCCGCCAGCGGCTGGATTGCCGATCGCTTTGGCGCGCGCAACGTCTTCTCGCTGGCGCTGGCTATTTTTACCCTCGCCTCGGTGCTTTGCGGGCTTTCGACCAGCGTTGATATGTTCGTCTCAATGCGGATTTTACAAGGCATCGGTGGTGCGTTAATGGTGCCGGTCGGCCGCCTTGCGGTGCTGCGCACCACACCGAAACATCAATTAATCACGGCCATCGCCACGCTGACCTGGCCCGCGCTGGTCGCACCCATTATCGGCCCGCCGCTCGGCGGTTTTATTACCCACTATGCCGACTGGCGCTGGATCTTCTTTATTAATGTGCCGTTGGGCCTGCTGGCGATTGCGTTGGCGTTACGCATTATCCCTAATATTCGTGAAGAGGAACGCCGCCCGTTTGATCTGCCCGGTTTTATCGCCACCGCAGTCGCGATGGTCAGCCTGGTGTATGCAATGGAAGCGGTGGGTTCTGAACATCCGCAAGGCGCATTAACCCTGGGTTTGCTGGTGCTCGGCGCGACAATGCTTATTTTTACTTTGCGCCATTTCAGGCGAGCAAAATGGCCGATGATCCGCCTCGATGCGATGAAAGTGCCGACATTTCGCGTGACCATGTACGGCGGTTCCCTGTTTCGCGCCTCAATTAGCGCCGTGCCATTTCTGCTGCCGCTGCTGTTTCAGGTAGGATTCGGCATGGATCCGTTCCACGCCGGGTTGTTAGTGCTGGCGGTGTTTGCCGGTAACCTTTCCATCAAGCCTGCCACTACGCCGCTTATTCGCTGGCTGGGTTTCAAAAAGCTGCTGTTAATCAATGGCGCACTCAATGTGTTAGCGCTGCTGGCCTGCGCATTATTGACTCCGCATACACCGGTGTGGCTGACATTTGTGATCCTCTATCTCGGCGGCGTGTTCCGTTCGGTACAGTTCACCGGCGTCAGCACGCTGGCCTTTGCCGATGTACCGTCGCCGCAAATGAGTTATGCCAATACGTTATTCAGCACGGCGACACAATTAGCAGTGGGCTTAGGCATCACGCTGGGTGCAATTGGTATTCGAATTGGTGAGCATCTCAGTACGTGGTTACATATAACCGCCGTTGAGGGGATCAGCTTTCGACTGGCGTTTGTGTTTATTGCGCTGATTTGTCTGGTAGGCATGTTTGATACGCTGCGGCTAACGAAGGATGCGGGTAGCGCCGTGTCGCGTAAACAGAAAGCCTGATGCAGGAAAGGAAAAAGAAGAGAGCCGCAACAGACGTTGCGGCTTTTTATTATCAGGCGAGGACTTCGCGAACGAAGGCTTCAATCTCTTTGTTCTGGCAGTTTTCAAAGAAGCATTTCTGGAAACGCTCACCAGAAACGGCCGTTTTCACCAGTTCACGGTCGATCGCACGCAGTGTATCGAGATAGTTCTCTTTTACCACTGCCGCTTTGACCTGGTTCAGAATGCCCGCGTTGCGCACCTGCGGTTCTTTGCGCTCCGGCGGGTAACCTTCCCCTTTGCGGCCAGTAAAGGCTTTCTCAAAGATAAAGCGCACGTTCAGTTCTGCGCCCCAGCCAAAACCTTTCGCGAACGGCAGCGCCAGTGCGTTACCGTTGTTGATCTGAGCGAACAGGAAAGCATCCGCCGGATCGATACAGTAACCGCACACCACACCCGGGTGGATATTCAGTGACATCAGCGCGCCCTGGCCAGTGCCACAGCCGGTTACCACGAAATCCACTGCTTTGGCATTCAGCAAAATACTGGCCATAATACCAAGGTGGATATAGGTCAGATGGTGGTCGTTCTCATCGCTCATCCCGACGTTAAATACCGGGAAATCTTTCTCATCGGCAACCGTCTTCAGCTCTTTGAGGATGATGGCGTTTTTCGCCGCCTGGCTGTTTTCCATCATCAGTGCAATTTTCATTTTAGATCTCCTGTGACATGCTTCAGATAGCAAAGGTTGGCTAAACCTTACTACCTGACAAACATACTTTCAAATTTAATGAAAAATGGTTTTAAAAATCAGAAGCAGGCTCACAGTTTTTGCTCTTCGCGCAGTGCCGTCGCGATTAGTAGAGGCTGTTCGGCGGGTTATTCTGTCGATTGCCTGCAAATCAACGCGATAAGATGAGATCATGCCAAAATGAAACAGAGTGATTTCATGAAGAGAATCGTTGTAGCCGCCTCGCTGCTCCTGCTCGCGGGATGCTCGATGACGAAAGAAGCGGAAGTCAGTAGCGTGGATACCATCAGCGGTCTGGTGCGCCTGAGCTATAACCAGTCGATGATGCAAACCGCCAAGTATGATAACTACACCGCGCAGGGGACTGCTAATAAACAGTGCCAGCAGATGGGTTACGCCACCGCAGTGCCTTACGGTCAGCCGGTGCAAACCTGTAGCCTGATTAGCGGCTCGGTCTGTATGAATACGAAAGTGACTATTCAATACCAGTGTCGTGGTGTGGCTTTTACACAAACCAAACCGACCTGGTAAATTCTTAAGCCAGTATAATTCTACTGGCTTATCTTTTTATTAAAGATAAAAACAATTCTCATTTATTTAATTAATTCCTGGCAATGCGTGTTATTCTCATTCTCTTCTTAATGTATTTATTTTTTATTTTACCTTTTGCAAATAATTAAATAACAAATTATAGTGAGCGCACCTTTCGCCTGATAATTATATTTATGGAGCCGCGCCATGTTAAAAGCAGAGATGATCGAAAAATTAAATGAACAAATGAATCTGGAACTGTTTTCTTCACTGCTCTATCAGCAGATGAGCGCCTGGTGCAGCTACCATAGTTTTGAAGGTGCGGCCGCGTTTCTGCGTCGCCACGCGCAGGAAGAGATGACACATATGCAGCGCCTGTTTGATTACCTGACTGACACTGGCAGCTTGCCACGTATCAATACCATTGAATCGCCGGTAGCTGATTATGCTTCGCTTGATGTTCTATTCCGCGCAACGTACGAGCATGAACAGCTGATCACGCAGAAAATTAACGAACTGGCGCATGTCGCGATGACCACTCAGGATTATCCAACATTTAATTTCCTGCAATGGTATGTGGCGGAACAACATGAAGAAGAAAAACTGTTTAAATCAGTGATTGATAAATTAACACTGGCAGGTAAAAGCGGTGAAGGTCTCTATTTCATCGATAAAGAGCTGGCGACGCTGGACACGCAAAACTAATATTACGGGCGGTAAAGAACATTCTTTACCGCCTTTTTATTAATGCTTGCAAATTTTACTTTCGTGAGTAGAAAAACCCTCTTCCGCCGGAATAAACTTTCCACGTGATGCCAGAAACGCGACCAGTTCAGCCGCCGTCATTCCTTCAGCTGAGCAGGTATGAAAACGCGCCGCTTCGCCAAACCGATGAATAATTGCCGCCGTCAGGCTCTCGTTTGAATAGCGCTCACCTGTTTCAATCATCATATTCAACACTTCATGACCGTGAATGGATGTCATAGATCCTCCCCAAAAGATGCATCATAAACTCAACATTTCATGCGGGCGTTGCGTTAAAACAGGTTTACATGCATCCGGCACAGCTGGTGCATCGCCAGTCCTGCTTATTCACGGCATGGTAAAAGTAGCGATAATTTGTCGTTTCCAGCGGAATGTCATTTTCGAAAAACAGATCGGTCAGCCAGTCGACGTTATCAATAATCCACTCATCTTCCGGCAGCCCCTGGACAAAGGTTTCATCATCCGGGTCAATGATCGAATAGATTGCCCACGTTCCCATATCTTTTTCCTGCCGGGGCTCTGGCAACGTTATCTCTACCCCTTGCCAGCTAATTTTCCAGTGACCGTGACAAAGCAGGTTTCCGCTGCGCGACCATCGTGCTGTAAAGGGATTAGTACCCGGCATTGTCAAACCTCAATATTTTTAAAAACTTATAATATTTTTTAAGTTACGCCGGATTGTCGCGTAAAAACACGCTCCTGATGAAGTGGGCAAATCCGGCAATTTCTCTGTGCAACGGCCCGAAGAGTCACATTTGTAAAGAAATAAATACAGTGCATGTAACGGTTGTTTGACGAAATCACTGAATTGTCTTACTCTGCGCCGCATCTTGAGCTGTCAGTGCGTTTTATTACAGAGGAAAGCGTGAAGAATCGAACACTTGGTAGTGTTTTTATCGTCGCCGGAACAACCATCGGCGCGGGAATGCTGGCAATGCCGCTGGCAGCGGCAGGCGTAGGTTTTGCGACCACTTTTGTTTTACTTTTCGCCTTATGGGCAGTGATGTGTTACACCGCCCTTCTTCTGCTGGAGGTTTATCAGCATGTTCCGGCAGATACCGGGCTTGGATCGCTGGCCCGACGTTATCTGGGGAAATATGGTCAGTGGGTGACAAGCTTTAGCATGATGTTTTTGATGTATGCGCTGACGGCGGCATATATCAGCGGCGCAGGCGAATTGCTAGCCGCAAGCATCAGTGCGTGGCTTAACATTTCGCTTTCGCCCATCACTGGCGTGTTGCTGTTCACTCTCGTTGCCGGTGGCGTCGTGTGCGCAGGAACCTCCCTGGTCGATCTGTTTAACCGTTTTCTGTTCAGCGCCAAACTCTTGTTTCTGATAGTGATGCTGGCGCTGCTGATGCCACATATTCATAAGGCTAATTTGCTGACCATGCCACTGGAAAAAGGTCTGGCGTTGTCTGCTATTCCAGTCATTTTTACCTCATTTGGTTTTCACGGCAGCGTACCAAGCATCGTCAGTTATATGGGCGGAAATATTCGTAAACTGCGCGGAGTGTTTATCACTGGCAGCGCCATCCCGCTGGTGGCCTATATTTTCTGGCAATTGGCGACGCTTGGCAGTATTGATTCCTCGACGTTCATCGGACTGCTGGCCAGCCAGGCTGGGCTTAACTGTCTGTTGCAGGCATTACGCGAAGTAGTGGCGTCGCCACATGTTGAGTTAGCGGTACATCTGTTTGCCGACCTCGCGCTTGCGACCTCTTTCCTTGGCGTATCGCTCGGTCTTTTTGATTACCTTGCCGATTTGTTCCAGCGCCGCAACAATGTCGCAGGACGTTTACAGACAGGAGCCATCACTTTTCTGCCGCCGCTGGCGTTCGCGCTGTTTTATCCACGTGGGTTCGTAATGGCGTTGGGCTATGCCGGTGTTGCACTTTCCGTACTGGCGCTGTTATTGCCTTCAATGCTGGCATGGCAAAGCCGCAAGCATCATCCGCAAAGCAGTTATCGCGTACTCGGCGGCAAACCGGTGCTGTGTCTGATTTTTGCCTGCGGTATCGCGATTATTGGCATTCAATTCTCTATTGTCGCCGGGTTGTTGCCGGAAGTCGGTTAATTACCGTCATCAGGTGTGAGTGCTGGCTTGTTCAATGTACATGCTCACACCGCCCTTCCCCTCGTTAATCGGTCAGCATCTTGCGCACTCCCCACGACGTTCTATACAGAAGCTTGCCATCGCACAAACACGGTGAAGCTTACTCGCACCAGCAAAAACACGGATTATGTTGCCGCTTCGAAAGAAAGGTGAAATGAGAGCAGGAAATATAAGGACATAAAAACGCATCGCCAACGCAGAGAAACAACCGCAAGGTTTCAATAATTCCTGTGGTTTGTAGGGCAGCAATGCTCCCTTTATAAGGTGAAACCGAGTGGAGAACGAATGGCGAAGGCGGGGAAACAGGCATAAAAAAACCGCCTTGAAGGGCGGTTTCACGACACTGCTTATCATTGATTTTATTCTTGATTTCCCATGGTACCCGGAGCGGGACTTGAACCCGCACAGCGCGAACGCCGAGGGATTTTAAATCCCTTGTGTCTACCGATTCCACCATCCGGGCTCGGGAAGGAAATTGGAGGCGCGTTCCGGAGTCGAACCGGACTAGACGGATTTGCAATCCGCTACATAACCGCTTTGCTAACGCGCCTGAATACTACAGGTTTTGCAACCCGCACCCGCTAATATAGCCGATGCGTTAAACTGGAGCGGGAAACGAGACTCGAACTCGCGACCCCGACCTTGGCAAGGTCGTGCTCTACCAACTGAGCTATTCCCGCATTATCAAGTTCTGTTCTAATCACTTGATTTTACTATCATCTGGCGAGTTACGCCGCCTTCCGATGCGTTGCATTCTACTTACCTGACGCACTGAGTCAACGATATTTTTCAAAACCAAGATCGTTTGCTGAAAATTGCGACGAAACGATCACGGTTCAAGCAGATCGCCACGCGCAGCGTTGAGGTATTGCAACATTGACCATAGTGTTAACACTGCGGCAACAAAAAAAAGCGCAATGCCGGCATATTCAACCCAGATATTCGGACGCCAGAGGAGCCCTACCAGCGCGACCATCTGCGAAGTGGTTTTGACTTTACCAATCCACGAAACGGCCACACGGCTGCGCTTACCCATTTCCGCCATCCATTCACGCAGCGCGGAAATAATGATCTCTCGTGCGATCATCGTTGCCGCAGGCAGTGTCACCCACCAGCTGTGATAGTGCTCGGCGACCAGCACCATCGCAATCGCGACCAGCACTTTGTCAGCAACAGGATCGAGGAAGGCACCAAAACGGGTGCTTTGATTCCAGCGACGCGCCAGAAAACCGTCAAACCAGTCGGTTATCGCAGCACAACAGAAAATCAGTGCACAAACAAACGGTGCCCACGGAAAGGGAAGATAAAACGCCAGCACGAAAAACGGGATCAGGATGACGCGAAATAGGGTAAGCAACGTAGGGATATTAAATCGCATAGTGGCGTTAACTGTCTGTTGTCCGTAAATATTCGCTCTATGGTGCTACAGAGCCCTTAATGTTTCAACGAGTAGTAGATCTTTTCTGCCAGTCCTTGCGAGATCCCCGGCACTTTTGAGATTTCATCAATACTTGCATTGAGTAAACCTTGTAAACCACCCATGTATTTTAACAACATCTGGCGTCGCTTCGGCCCGACGCCTTCAATGGTTTCCAGTGAACTGGTGTTTTTCACCTTCGCGCGTTTTTTGCGATGTCCGCTGATGGCGTGATCGTGTGACTCATCGCGAATATGCTGGATAACGTGCAGCGCTGGCGAGTCCGGCGGCAGGCTAAAACCCTCCCCTTCCGGCTCGAAGAACAACGTTTCCAGACCCGCTTTGCGATCGGCCCCTTTCGCCACGCCCAGCAGCAAAGGTTTATTTTTATCCCACGCCACATCCAGTTCGGCAAAAACGGCTTTCGCTTGCCCTAACTGCCCTTTACCACCATCAATGAGGATCACATCCGGGATTTTGCTCTCTTCGATCGCTTTACCGTAACGACGACGCAGCACCTGATTCATTGCTGCGTAATCATCACCCGGCGTGATTCCATTGATGTTGTAGCGTCGATACTCCGCCCGCAATGGCCCATTGGCATCAAATACAACGCATGATGCCACGGTTTGCTCACCCATCGTGTGGCTGATATCGAAACACTCCATGCGTTTCACTTCCGGCAGCTCAAGCACGCTGGCCAGTGCTGCAAGCCGCTGGTGAACCGTGGATTGCTGAGAAAGTTTAGTTGCCAACGCCGTGGCGGCATTAGTACGCGCCAGCTTAAGGTAACGCGCACGGTCACCGCGCGGTTTGGTTTGCACATTCACCCGCCGGCCAGCGAGTTCGGAAAGCGAGTCGCTCAGCAGAGTTTTATCGCTCAAGTTGAAATCGAGCAAAATTTCACTCGGCAAGGTACGCATCTGGCTACCCTGCAAATAGAACTGACCAACAAAGGTCTCTACCACTTCGCCAAGCTCAGTCCCGCCCGGCACTTTCGGGAAATAGCTGCGACTGCCAAGCACTTTTCCCTGGCGGATAAACAACACATGTACGCAGGCCATTCCGGCATCAAAAGCCACGCCGATAACATCCAAATCATCGCCAGTATTAGAAACAAACTGTTTTTCCGTCACGCGGCGTACGGCCTGAATCTGGTCGCGGACACGCGCCGCTTCTTCAAACTCCAGCGCCTGGCTGGCTTTTTCCATACGAGCAATAAGCTGAGTCAGTACCTGGTCATCTTTACCAGCAAGAAAGAGACGCACATAGTCAACCTGCTGCGCATACTCCTCTTCGCTGACCAACCCGGCGACACACGGCCCAAGACAGCGGCCAATCTGGTATTGCAGGCAGGGGCGTGAACGGTTGCGATAGACACTGTTCTCGCACTGGCGAACAGGGAAAATTTTCTGCAGCAGCGCCAACGTCTCGCGCACGGCATAGCCGTTCGGGAAAGGCCCGAAGTACTCCCCTTTCGCATGCTTAGCACCGCGATGCATGGAAAGACGAGGATGCGTATCGCCGCTGAGAAAAATAAACGGGTAAGATTTATCGTCACGCAGCAGCACGTTATACCGGGGCTGATAGAGCTTGATGTAGTTATGCTCAAGCAACAACGCTTCGGTTTCCGTATGGGTAACAGTGACATCAATCTGCTGGATCTGTGCAACCAGCGCTTCCGTTTTACGCGAGGCAAGGTTGCTGCGGAAATAGCTGGAAAGCCGTTTTTTCAGGTCTTTCGCTTTACCTACATAGATAACAGTTCCACCGGCATCATACATACGATAGACGCCGGGTTTACTGGTAACCGTTTTCAGAAATGCTTTCGAATCAAAAACTTCAGTCACTGACTTAATAACGTCTCCGCATTGCATAACCCGTGGCGAATAGCGAGATGCGTCAGTTCGACGTCACCGTGTATGTTCAATTTGCTGAACATACGATAGCGGTAGCTATTCACCGTTTTGGGGCTCAGATGTAGCTGTTCTGAGATCTCATTGACCTTCTGGCCTTTGGTGATCATCAGCATAATCTGCAATTCACGTTCAGACAAACTGTCGAACGGCGAGTCCGTTTTTTCGGGTTCGATTTGGCTAAGCGCCATTTGCTGAGCAATGTCGGAAGCGATATAGCGCTGACCAGACTGCACGGAGCGGATAGCGTTCACCATTTCCTGCGGCGCTGCACCTTTGCTGAGGTATCCTGCAGCTCCCGCCTGCATCACTTTCGCGGGCAGCGGGTTTTCCGTGTGGACAGTAAGCATAATCACTTTGGTATCAGCATTACCACGTGCGATTTTCCGCGTCGCTTCGAGGCCGCCGATACCAGGCATGTTCATATCCATCAGAACGACATCAACCGTATTAGCGCGACACCATTTAATGGCATCTTCACCACAGTTAACCTCGCCGATAACTTTTATGCCCTTAATGTCTTCAAGAATGCGTCGTATCCCTGCGCGCACCAGTTCATGGTCATCAACAAGTAGTACGTTGATCAATGGAGTATCTCCGGAATAGGGATAACGCGACAAAAGCCTAATTCAACGTATATTAACTTTTTTTCATCTAACAGTGAAAGGTTAAAAAACCCGTAACTTTCGATTTTGTTCGCGTTTTTGGAAATTAAGTTGTACAGAGCGTGGAAAGTTCCGCGATCTTTTCAAGCGCAGCGCTAAAAAAGTTTTAGCCCGGCTTTTCAAAAAGTTACTCGAAATTGTGTTTGCAGATATGACTATTAGCACGCTTCACATGTAACAACAATTAACTGCTACTAAACCTTGCTTAAACATATATTCTTCGACAATTAAAAACAGCACGGCTTATTACCGTCAGGTTTAATTTAATAAACTGAAAATAATGATCAAAAAACAACCACTGCTTTCTTTTGCCGTCATTATGGTATACTCCGCCGCTTTGACAGTGTCCGTCGCGCACCTGCGCGACACCGTAACGAGGAAAATAAATTGAGCACACCTGATTTTTCCACTGCTGATAATGCAAAGGAACTGGCGCTGGAAGTCTCCTGCCTGAAATCAATGATTACACTGATGCTGCAGGCGATGGGCCAGGCAGACGCAGGACGCGTTATCATCAAAATGGAAAAGCAAATCGAACAAATGGAAGACGACGCTCAGGCTGCGGTATTTTCCGGTACTGTTAAGCAAATTAAACAAGCCTATCGCCAGTAAATAATAACCGGCTGCCAAAATAGATTTGTCAGCTGGCTATCTTTGCCGGGCAAAACAGAAGGGTTATTTAAATCATCCCTGTTGCCGCTGCGTAGCATGCGATCTGTGTTTTGTTCGGCGCGTTAAATTTCTTCTGCATATTTTTTTGATGAAAATTAACTGTGTTTTCGGATATGGATAAAATCATCGCGATCTCTGCAGATGTTTTACCTTCCGCTGTCCACTTGAGAATTTCACGTTCACGCTTACTGAATTTCATTTCAGGTGCCAGCACCATCTGATCTTCCAGACGAGTTAATGCCAGCAGGCTTAACTGCACCAATGTCTGCATGCGCAATTCAATTTCATCATCCGACATCATTTTGCCAAACAGGCTGGTGCGCGACACGGACAAAAAACCCATTGCATGATTGGGCAACATCAGGCACTGCGAAATACCTTTGCGCAATCCGTGATCCCGCGCAGCATCCCACAAAACCATAGCATCGTGAAAGAGTTTGTCATTCCAGGGAAGATGTCCCTGTATGAAGTTTTCAGCCTTAAGCACCGGGTCAATAGCAAAGTAATTCTCTGCCTGATAATGCTGCATCCACGCTTGTGGATAAGAGCTTTCAACGCTCAACTTCGGCCGGGTAAAAGGCACCGGGTGGCGAACGCAAAGCGAAAAATAATCAAATTCCAGCAGCTGTGTCTGCCGCTGTAATTCGGAATAAACATCCTGGGCTGTTGTCATCTCCTGGAACCGCGACATCATGTCACGACGCCAGGTAAAGAATTCTATATCCTGCATACCGACCGGTAATACCCCTGGTTTTAATAATCATTATTTTGTATACAATAAGCTAACACATAAAACTTAATTATAAATATAAAATATCGATGTATCTGGAAATAAGTTGCGCTTAACGCCAGCGTTAACGGCATCTTAGGAAGGAATAACTAGTGGGCGTTTCAGACACACAGCATATAGCCGGGAAATATCCCTGCAAAACGTGCATGTAATAAATACAGTGAATTTTAACTTAAGTGAAATTAACGCGATTCAGCCGTAATGTGTGCTGAACCGCGAAGGCATTATTGCATGAGGAATTTTTCCAGAAACTGACGCGTACGCGGTTGCTGCGGGTCGGCAAACAACGTTTTCGCGGGCCCCTGTTCCACAATACGCCCCTGATCCATAAAAATTGCCCTGTCCGCCACGTCACGCGCAAAGCTCATCTCATGCGTGACAATCACCATCGTGCGCTTTTCTTGCGCCAGTTGGCGAATGGCATTAAGAACTTCGCCCACCAGCTCAGGATCGAGCGCGGATGTCGGCTCGTCAAAAAGAATCACGTCCGGGCGCATCGCCAGCGCACGAGCTATCGCTACACGCTGCTGCTGCCCACCCGATAAACGCCGTGGATAACTGTTCTCTTTGCCACTCAACCCCACTTTTTCCAAGAGTTCGCGCGCGCGCGCAGCAGCCTCTTCCTTGGGCTCACCTTTCACGATCACCGGCCCTTCAATAATGTTTTCCAGTACTGTCCGATGTGGGAACAAATTGAAATTCTGAAAGACAAAACCAACATGCTGGCGTAACCGGCGGATAGCGCTTTTCTGCTGGCTAAGCGATCGCGCGGTATCAATGGTGATTTCGCCAACACGGATAGTGCCGTTCTCCGGCTGCTCAAGCAGGTTAATACTGCGCAACAACGTGGTTTTACCGGAGCCACTCGGGCCAATAATCGCCACCACTTCGCCCTGTTGCACCTCAAGATCGATACCGTGCAACACCGTCTGGCCGTGGAATTTTTTCACCAGATTTTTCACGTCGATAGCACTCATTTCGGATCACGCTCCTGACGATTAAGCTGGTGTTCAAAATAGTTTTGCAGGGAAGAAAGTACCGTCGCCATCACCCAGTAAATCAGCGACGCCGCAAGGTACATGGTGAACACTTCCAGCGTGCGGGACGTTATCAATTGCGCCTGGCGGAACAGCTCCGGCACCTGAATGGTTGCCGCCAGTGACGTATCTTTCACCAGGCTAATGAAACTGTTGCTCAGCGGCGGCAGCGCGACACGCGCGGCCTGCGGGAGAATAGCGCGACGCAATGTCTGCCACGGCGTCATACCAATACTGGCCGCCGCTTCCCACTGCCCTTTATCGATAGACGAAATAGCCGCGCGCAACGTCTCCGCCGCGTAGGCTGCCGTATTAAGTGACAGGCCAATCATCGCCGACGGGATAGGATCCAGCTCAATACCAAACTGCGGCAGACCGTAATAGATCATAAACAACTGTGCGATAAGCGGCGTACCGCGAAAAATCGAGATGTACAAACGCGCCAGCCAGCGCACAGGTAAGAGCGACGACATGCGCATCAGAGCCAGCAGAAAGCCGAGCAATAAACCAAAAAACATCCCGCCAATACTGAGTTGCAGTGTAAATACCGCGCCCTTTAACAGGAAAGGCGCAGAGTCGATAACCAGTTGTAGACTCTCTTGCATTATTTTTGCTCTGCCTGGGAATTAAATATGGGGGTGATAGGCAAACAGCGCCGGTGCGCCGCCCGTATGGATAAACAGGATGGGTCCGTTATCTTTAAAGCGATTCTGCTCAATACCATCCAGCAACCCGGCCATCGCTTTCCCGGTATAAACCGGATCGAGCAAAATGCCTTCCAGGCGGGCAAGCAATTTCACCGCTTCCATTCCTTCATCATTGGGCGTGCCATAGCCCGGCGCGAAGTAGTCATCCCACAACAGAATATCGGCGTTGGCCTGCAATTCGAGTTCCCTCGCGATAGCCTGTTGCAGCGTCACCACTTTCGGTTTTTGATCCGCCACGCTGCGCGAAACCGTCACGCCAACCAGTTCCACATCCGGCATCAGTTGCTCCAGCCCAACCGCCAGACCGGCATGCGTACCCGCGCTGCCAGAAGCCACCACCACCGACGAAAGGCTAACCGCACCTTCGCATTGCTGTGCAATTTCCAGCGCGCTTTCCACATACCCCATTGCGCCCAGCGCGTTTGAGCCACCAACCGGGATCACATAAGGGCGGAAACCCTGCGCCTCTATGCGTGTCGCCAGTTCCTCCAGTTGTGCGGTGGGATCTGTCAATGCGTCACACATTTCGATCTGCGCATTGAACAGATCCAGCAGCAAGCGGTTGCCATTGGTCAGGTAGTTTTCCGCCGTGGTACCTATTGGGTTTTCCAAAAGCGCAACACAGTGCAGGCCCAATTTCGCCGCTACCGCTGCTGTCTGGCGAACATGATTGGATTGAATCGCCCCTGCGGTAATTAGCGTATCAGCGCCCTCGCGCAATGCATCCGCCGCCAGGAACTCGAGTTTGCGCAGCTTGTTGCCGCCCATCGCAACAGGCGTCACATCATCGCGTTTAATAAAAATTTCGCGCCCGAGGTAGTCGGAAAGCCGCGGCAGATACTCCAGCGGCGTGGGTGCGCCAATCAACTCCAGGCGCGGAAAGCGGGTCACATTGTGCAAGGACATAAAATCTCCGAAGACCAGGTAACGTTAGCCAATGTTTTTATTATGCACGCTAAAATCGATGAAATAAAAAAGGCGCTTGATTAAGCGCCTTTTTTTAACGGGCAACGTTTACTTCGTCACATCCGCTCCAAACCATTTTTCTGACAGCGTTTTCATGGTGCCGTCTTTTTGCATCTCGGCAATGGCTGCGTCGATAGCTTTCAGCAAATCGTCATTACCTTTACGCAGCGCAACGCCGGATTCCTGACGCGAGAAAGCATCTCCCGCCACTGCCAGCGTATCTTTGGTTTTCTTCACCAGATCCAGCGCGGCCAGACGATCGACCAGGATGGCGTCAATACGGCCAACGCGTAAATCCTGATATTTAGTCGGGTCATCATCATAGGTGCGAATATCAACGCCCTGCACGTTCTTACGCAGCCACTCTTCATAGTTGGTGCCAAGTCCAACGCCCACTTTTTTGCCTTTCAGATCCGCTGCGGATTTAATCCCCGCTTCGTTTCCTTTCTTCACCAACGCCTGGATACCAGAAACGGTATACGGCGTTGAGAAATCATACTTTTTCTTACGCTCATCGGAGATGGTGACCTGGTTAATCACCACGTCGATGCGTTTAGAATCCAGCGATGCCAGCATGCCGTCCCATTTGGTGGGTTTCAGGGATGCTTTTACGCCAAGATGCTGCGCCAACGCTTCGGCGAACTCCACTTCAAAACCAGTTAGCTTGCCGTCGTCGCCCTGGAAACTAAACGGTGGGTACGTACCTTCCAGGCCCACCAACAGCGTGCCACGCTCTTTGACTTTATTGAGCAGGTTTTCCGCCGCGAACGTTTTCACGCTCATCCCTGCTACCAGCGCGACGGCCATTACACCCATCAACGCCTGACGTCCCAAAAGTGCTAGTTTCATAGTTACCCCGATAAAGAAATTGGCTGTAGTGTAAGGTGCCTGACGCTAAGTACAAGCACGACTCGGCTACATCTTATTCCTTTTTAATATAAATCAGATGTTGCGCCCACAGCGATTTTTTGCACGGAGGCAAAACGCATCTGGGTTTTAAACTGCGCATATTTGCGCAAGGCAATCCGATAATTATTGGTACTGGTCGCAGGTAACCACGGTTCCAGATTTTCGTCGAGGAACCCTTCTTCAAGCAGCTGTCGGGAAATGTTGAGTTCTGTGAGATGGTTGCCGAGGCGGCGCAAACGCACGACATACTCGCGCACCGTACCGTGGCTCATTTCGGTTTGTTCGAAAAGATATTGTTTAAAACCGATGATATCGAAGAAATCGCTCTGCTCTTTGCAGTGCAGATCGCCGCAAAAACGACAGAGTGCAACCCACTCTTTTTGCTCTTGTTGCCAGGCCGCTTCATCCAACAGCATATCCAGGCGCGAGATCGCGATCTTATTCACGATTTCGCCCCGGCGTACCAGTGTGATGCGATCAAGCAGCTTGTGGCAGTGTGCGCAATGCGTCTGGCTGTGTTTAAAGTCTTTAAGGTAGCGGCTTAGAGGCCGTCTTTTAGGTTGCTGCACCGTCATGATAACTCCTGGTTGTCAATGCGTTGTTCGGCATTTACCAGGAGTGATGCAGAATCACTGACCTATAACTTACCCAGCTTGGTACGTAAGCGCTTAATGGCCTGGCTATGGAGCTGGCTGACTCGTGATTCCCCGACTTCCAGAACGGCACCAATCTCTTTCAGATTGAGTTCTTCCTGGTAGTACAGTGTCAGGACAAGTTGTTCACGTTCCGGCAGCGATTCAATCGCTTCCATGACCCGGTGACGTAAATTACTTTCCAGTAACTGGAATAACGGGTTTTCCTGTTGATGATCGTCCGTCACCAGCTCGATACTGTCGCCATGCTCTTCCCGCCATTCATCGTAGGAGAAAAGCTGGCTGTTATTGGTATCGAGCAGCATCTGACGGTATTCCTCTACAGGAATTCCAAGACGCTGCGACACTTCTGTTTCCGTCGCGTTACGTCCCAGTTCTTGCTCAAGTTGCCCCATTGCCTGCGCCACTTCGCGGGCATTACGCCGAACGCTGCGCGGCACCCAATCGCGGCTGCGCAATTCGTCCAGCATCGCCCCACGAATACGCTGTACTGCGTAAGTGGTAAATGCCGTTCCTTGCAGAGCGTCATATCGGTCTACTGCATTCAGTAAACCGATACCGCCCGCCTGTAGCAGGTCGTCCAGTTCCACACTCGCCGGCAAACGCACCTGCAGGCGCAATGCTTCGTGACGCACAAGAGGTACATAACGCTGCCACAGCGAGTGTTTATCCATTACACCTTCAGCGGTATAGAGTGAATTCACGATAAACAGCCCTGCGTTAATTGAGTTATCGGCACGATTATCCGATTCTGGAGTGGTTTTAATCGGATGAATAGTGGGTGAAATGGGGGTTATTTGACTTTATTGAACCGTTCTCCCGACAGGTAATGCATATAACACCAGCTCAAAAGCCAGCGCCGGATGATGCCCGCGCAAATAAAAACGATAATTATCCGACAGTTCACGAATGTATTGCGGGATCGTCAGCAAATCTTCCGGCTTGTGATACAAGCTAATCGTCAGAACAGGCAAAGATGCACGAATGGTATGTTGCGCACCTTTTAGGGCTTCCAGCTCCGCCCCCTCAATATCCATTTTGATAAATGTAGCGTAATTCGTGCCTTCAAGGGCATTATCGATGCTGACCACATCAATGGAGGTGTTGCCTTCCCCTTCGCTTAAGCGAGACGAGGTATCCATTCCGGAATCAAAGCGTAATGTTGTATTTTCCGACCAGACACCTTTATTGATGGCTTTGAGTTCAACATCACCAATATCTGCGCGTTGTAATAAGGCGAAGTTTTTTGCTTCCGGTTCAAAAGCGAGGATTTTCGCGGGTTTCTTCACGCCCTGCTTCTGTGCAGCTTTCAGGAACGCAACCACGCTGTCACCGTCGTAGGCGCCGCAATCGACATACACTTCATTGTCCTGCAAGCGCACCAGGTCTTCTGCCAGGTAGTGGTTAGGATCGAAATACTTGCCATAGTACAAGCTGCGCGCGCAAATACGCTGATTAATAAACGCAGCCAGCGTTTCTTTTGAGCGCTCATCGCCTAAAGAATTATAAAATTCGGTCAAAACAGCTTCATTTTCCTGACAAAATTCGGCGGTATAAAGCGTATCGGTATTTACGCCAATAAAAGAGTGATCAAAGATCAATATGCTTTCGGCGTTGTTTCCAAGCATCGCTTCTAATTCAGCGCTCACATACTGGATAGCCAGAATGTAATTATAGGTACCTTCTTGCCGGGTCAGTTGGTCTAAATTGATGATATCGTAACCGTAAAAGGTTGAACCTTCGGTGAAATATTTCTCATTGACCGCGACATAATCAACCTTCACATTCTTGCTGGTTAAAAATTCCCACGTTTTTTGCCCTAAATAACCGGCACCGCATAATACCAACGGACGACCATTCTTCTGCATTTCGTCGATCGTATCGAGAAAATGGTTTCTGGACTCACAAATTTTTTCAAGAATAGACATATCTACCTCAGAGACTCATTCAGTACACAATAAGTGGCAATCACAGTATGATTTTTTGTTGCGCTAATGCGCTTTTGTTGGCGCTTTCAAGGAAAGCTAATCCTTTCAAAGCCACCTGCGAGCCAATAGCATAACTATTCGCTTCGCCGCGTAATGCTGCCGCGATGTCACAGTAATAGTTCGCAAAGGCTTCAATAAACCCGGCGGGATGGCCTGCTTTAAAGCGGCAGTACCGCTCCTGGTTCGCCACCGTGTTGTCACTCGCCGTGCGGTCAATAATGCTGACGTTGCCGTGGATATCGGCAACACGTAAATACTCGGGCTCCATTTGCAGCCATTCCGCACTGCCTTCTGTGCCGTAAACCCTGATCCGCAAACCGTTGCGATAACCCAGCGCCGCCTTGCCATACCAGTAATTGCACACCACATCATCGCTATAACGTGACACGATATTCACCGTATCCACTACGCCGGGCACACGGGCAAAGGTGCTGTTAACGGCATAGACATCCAGCGCATGTTTCCCGGTGAGGAACTCCACCAGTTGATGGACATGTACGCCAAGATCCAACGATACCGTCGGGATCGCGTTATCCGTGCGCCGCCAGGTTTGCGGGAGCGCGACGCTGCCGTCGCTGCGACAGCGGCTGAAACCCTCTTGCGGCATCTCAACCATCACGTGCTGAATCCGACCCAGTGCGCCGCTTTGCAAGCGCTGGCGTAATTCGCGCACCATCGGGTAACCGGTATAGTTGAATGTCACATAGAGCTGGCTATTCACCTCGTCAACGCGCTGCTGAATGTCCTCAGCGTCTTTGACGCTCGCCACTAAGGCTTTTTCACAAATGATCGGCAGCGGATATTCCAGACACGCCATCAGAATTTCGCGGTGTGCGGGCGTAGGTGTTAGCACCACTACCGCATCCAGATGCGCATGCTCTTTCTCAAGCAGCGTCAACGCATCCTGGTAAATCCTGCTCTCATCAAGCCCCCAGGTCATGCCGGTTTGCCGGTTAAGGGCGTCATCCCGGCTGAAACAACCGGCAGATAGCTGGAAATGGCCATCCATCTGGCTGGCGATTTTATGGGTCATACCGATGGCAGAGTTGAGGCCGCCGCCGATAAATGCCAGGGATAAGGGCTTTGCCATAATCCGGTCCTTACGTCGTTTTAAAAGAAAAATAGTTTTTAAGCTGCGGCGTCAAACGCGCCAGTTCAGCAAAATCATCAAATTCAGCAAACACCAACCCTGCCCTGTCACGCGGCGCAGGTTCCAGCCGATCGCCTGGCAATTTCAACGGGATAGTTTCGATAATGCGTGCCGCCAGCGGCGCAAAAAGGTAGCCAGTAAAATGGGTATCTACGTCGCTGGAAATGGTGTGGCGCGCAATGGCGCGCAGAGGCGCAGGGCGTCGCGCTGAAAACGCAGTGGTATGCTGGCAACCCAGGAATGGGGCAACAAATGCGCTGGAATAATCAACGCCGGTTGAAAGCTCAATCAAACGGGAATAGAGATCGCCCGGGCAGCGCCGGGTAAGTTCTATAAGCCAAAAATCATCGTCATTGGCGATAAACTGGGTATGCAGCAAACCGTCGACCAGCTGAAGCTGGCGCACCAGGGTTTGCATACATTCGCTGACGCGGTCTCGCATGCTTTCCGTCAGGGAAAGACTCAAGCTGCTACTGTTGACCTGCCAGGGATAAACGGTGCAAAACTCATCGACGAAAAATTCGCAGACAATCTCCCCGCCGCGGATAAACGCGGAGTGGCTGTACAACGCGCCCTGGCAAAAGGTTTCAATCACGCACTCGCCGTTTTGCGAAGCGCTACGGGCTTTTGCCACCGCATCGTCAAGTTCTTCAGCCTGCTGCACCAGGGTAATGCCGATACCGCTATAAGCATCAATCGGTTTTACCAGCAACGGAAACGGGAGATGACGCGCTTCCTCAACGCTTCTAACCGCACGCGGTATCGGATAACCCTGCTGTTCTGCCCAGGCGCGGAAGCGATCTTTAAGAAAAAGCGTGTCGCTGACATCCGGCGTGTCGAAACCGGGTAAGCCCAACTCAGCAGCGACGCGGCTTCCCGTCAGGTATGAGACATCGGTAACACCAGGCGTAATAGCCGCAATATTGTGTTCGCGTGCAATGGCTAACACTGCATCGCAATCTGCGTAATTTTGGACTTTGGCAATATCCGCAGATTTCATCCCCGCATCGTGCGGCTTACCGCTACACACCAGCGTGGTAAAACCCGCCGTTTTGACCGCTCGCTGTAAAGGTAACGAAGCAAATCCCGCATCGAGGATCATCGCCGTGCGCGTAGCCGTCATGCGCCCTCCAGCGAAATAACCGGCGCACTCGGTGTCGCTGTGGCCGCAACGCCGCGAATGATGTCGGTAATACGTTTCTGATCTTCGCGCGCCAGCCCCGGATAAATCGGCAAGCACAGCACTTTGTCAGCGATAACATTTGCGCACGGCAAGTTCTCTTTCTGCGAGGAAGCAAGCCCGCGATACATACTGAAAGAGCTAATCAGCGGGTAGAAATAGCGGCGCGTTAAAATACCTGCGCTTTTTAGTACGTCATAGAGCGAATCGCGATCGATGCCGAACTCCGGCTCAATCAACACCGGGAAGTAGGCATGGTTCCAGGTCACATCAGCAGGCACATCCAGCAGATGCACCCCGCCAATTCCTTGCAGTAATTCCACATAATGCAGGTAAAGCGCCTGACGATCGGCCAGCGCCTGATCGATATGTTTAAGCTGTAACAAGCCGAATGCCGCTTCAACTTCGTTCATTTTGGCATTGATACCCGGGGCCACTACGCGTGTTTCACCGGCAAAACCGAAGTTTTTCAAATAATCGATGCGCTGCTTGGTACGCGCATCGTGGCAAATAATCGCACCGCCCTCGAAGGTGTTAAACACCTTCGTTGCGTGAAAGCTCAGAACCGACAAATCCCCGTGATTCAAAATACTGACGCCGTTTTTCTTCACGCCAAACGCGTGCGCCGCGTCATAGATCACTTTCAGGCCGTAGATATCCGCGACCTGCTGGATTTTGTCTACATCGCAGGGAATGCCGTAGCAGTGAACCGGCATGATCGCCGTGGTCTGCGGGGTGATCAGCTCTTCGACACGCTCAGGATTGATATTGTACGTTTGCGGATCGATGTCAGCGAAAACCGGCGTCAGGCCATTCCACAGGAGTGTATGCGAGGTGGCTACAAAGGAGTAAGGCGTGGTAATCACTTCCCCGGTGACCCGAAGCGCCTGCAAGGCGGTGAGCAGCGCCAGCGTACCATTTGCGAACAAGCAGACATATTTCACGCCCAGGTAACTTGCCAGCGCCTCCTCAAGTTCCTGATGGAAAACACCGCCGTTAGTGAGGATCCGGTTGTTCCAGATCTTCTCAAGGTAAGGAATAAACTCTTCCAGCGGTGGCAAAAGAGGGCTGGTAACAAAGATATTATTGTCCATAGACAAACCTGCGCGCGTAGGAATTATCTGTTCATCATAACGACGCGCCTGGCGAGCTATCGGTGAAACAGGGGGCATTTTGTTACGCTTTTCCCCTTGCGTGCTAAAGGTAAACTGCCAGAGCCTGCGCAGGCGGTAGGAAAATGGTGGGGCTGAAATAATCGCTTATTCAGCAGAAACCCCGGTAATAAGACGCTACCGGGTTTCATTACCGCAAAAGAGCGCATTATTTCAACATTGCGAGCAGTGCTTGCTGGCGAGACACATCAAAGAGATAGCGGTCGTGAAGCAGAGTAGTGATCTGCTCTTGATTCTCACAGGCCGGGTTGCGTGTCCTGGCGAAATCTTCAATGGCCTGCGTCCAGAGCGCCATTTTAGGTTTCAGTTTCGTCACGAAGTCATACTCGCTGAAACAAGGAAAATCGCTGCAGAGAACGGCGATATTACGGGCGGCGTATTGCAACACGGCATAACTTTCCGCAAACCGATGCTCATGGTTGTTATCACGGAACAAAATCACCGCATCCGGATTCAGTGCATCCAGCGTCTCCACCGAGACAGGGTTAGCATGGTATTTAAAGGTGCCCTTCACCAGCGGGTACCAGTTGGCTGGACACTCGCCAAAAATATACCAGTCAACAATGTGATGCGTTTTTTCGATCAACTGCCAGATGAAATCCCGCTCTTTCCCGGTGAGGGAAAAAATGGGGCATAACACGCGACAGGGAGAATTTACCGCTACGGGTTTATTCTGTGCAAACCATGCCTGCGGGAGATAATCAGGAATTCGCAAAACGTCCAGCCCCTTGCCCCGTCCCCATTTTTCCAGCGCGGAATTTAATACCAGCCAGCGATCAAACGGCAGAGGTTGGCTACTCTGGCGAGAAACCAGCGGCTCGGCATTTTCATCGAAAAGACAATGCACAACCTGCCCCGTCAGCGCGCGAAACTGCGTAATGGTGCTGATATCACTTTCACTCAACTGGGCGTCCAAAATGGTGATAGCGGGGCGCGTTCTGAGTAACGCAGGTAGCGCAGGTAGCGCAGGCAACGCATCCTTGATAATGAACGTAATCTCTCCGGCTTCTTCCATCATGCGGAAATAGTGTGTTAACCGTTTTGTATAAACGGTCTGCGAATGCCATACCAACAACACCACTGGCATCTGTTCCGGGCTTACGGAAACGCGTTTTTGTGTAACGCTGGCGTCCAGCGTAAAGAGAGGTGAACTCAGCGACAAATGCTGGCTATAAGCGGGATCGTTTGCAAATACCTCGCTGAAATCCTTCATCAGCGCCGTCATTTGCGATAACAGAGATTGCCGGTACTCATTATCCATAAAGTGATAATTGTCCGAGGCAATAATGCTATAAGGCGACCAGACAGAAACGTAGCCCATTTTTTGCAGCGCAAGGCAAAATGCCGCCGAACTCACTTCAAGCGACGTGTATTTTTCATCCAGCCCGCCGGCCTGCGTGAAACATTCTTTTTTGATAAGCAGACACAGGCTATTGAGCACCGAGTAGTTTTGTTCACATTGATACCGAGCCTGATACCCGAAAGACTGCCAGTCTTCTCCAGTACCGACATTCGCGATCCCGTTATCTGCGCCGACAATCATCCCTGCGCTGATGAGCTTTTTATCAAAGCTAATAATCTTCGGCCCGCTGCACGCTACTTCGGGTCGCACCATAGGATTGAGTAAAGTGTTTAACCAGCTTTTTAAGACGAAAACCGATCTGACGTCTAATAACAACAAAGAGGCGCCCGCAGCGTGTGACGCCGCAATGTTTACTGCCTGCACCTCACTGCAATTACCCAGATCAAGCACCTGAACCTTGCCGGGTAACAGTTTTTCAACTTCCCGCGCGGTCTGCAAAACAATCGCGTCGGCGGTGTTTATCACAGGAATAATAATTTCGTAATCATGCCATTCGGTGTTATCCACCAGCGACGCGATACAGCGCGTCATCAAATTAGCATCATGATTATGGGTTAAGATAATACTCACCCGCCCCATATTATTCAGGGGGTAATGGATCCGCCACGCGACACCGTCGTTATACTCCACATGATCTACTGGCAAATTTCGCTGCGCGGCGAAAGAACCAACGATGCCGCCCTCAATTTCAATACTTGCGGGAGTGAGTATCTTCTCATCAACAATATTGACGATATCCGCATAATGACCAATGGAGGCAATGTCATAACGGGCAATTAATTTTGTAATGAGGTCGAATTCAAAAGCCGACCCTGCGTTATTGTCCCAGCCACCGCATTCCAGCCATGCCGACGCGCGGAAGAAAACCCGTTGCAAATAACGGGACGGCGCACTAAAGAACAGATCGAGATTAAACTCTGGCTTGAAAAAATGTGTCACTGAATCCGCATGTCTGACTGCTTCGTCAGCATAAATAGCCTGCACAGCAGAACGTTCTTGCAGTGTCTGCGCTAAGCGATACACGCTGTCTTGCGTATAAATCACACCGGCAGGAACCACCTGTAACCAGTCGGCAGCGACCGCCTGAACAAGGTTGGCAAAATTGTGCTGGTAATGCTGAAAATCGACAACGGAAAGGGTGCTATCCGTTTCGTCATGATCAACGCCATCCTCAACGATCAGGATTCTGGCATTCGGCAAATCACCTAATTGTGCACTCAAAGAATCCACGGTCAGAGTCACAGAGGCGCGATCGCCATGCGGATTCAGAATAACGAACAACAACGCCTGCGAAGAGCGCATATCAATGCGTTTTCCCGCCACTCTATTTTCAAGCCACCCCTGAAACGTATTGCGGTAATGTTCTTGTGCTTTTTCTTGCGCTTTAGATTGTGTTTTTTCTATGAAGTCCCTGAATTGCACCAGCGATCTTTCACGTCTCAGCAATAATTGCTCGCGGGACTTGTAGAGGTTTTGGCGTGCATGTTCGATAGCTTCCGGGGTATTAACCAGCGTATAACCTGCATTGCCGTTTTCGCGTATCGTTTTTTCGCTCAACGCATAGCTTTCGTAGCCTGGCGCGATTAACCCAACGACCGGACAACCACATAAGTTAGCCAGCAGACAGGTACCGGAAGATTCATAGGTATATAACACGCGTCCGCGCTTGAGAACTTTTGCCAATTCATCCAGCGGCAGCGGGTTTTGCATACTCAGAACGGTCAGATTTTTCGGCAGTTTGTCATATTCAATAACGCTGGCGGGTAAGCGGTTAATATAGAGTAAGTCCAGATCCTTATGCGGATTATCATCCTGGAACAGATCGAGATCGTAATTCTCAATATTTAACAGCGCCGGTTGATACTCTTTTTCGGCGAACTCCACGCGATACCAAAAAAACAGATCATCAGGTGAAAAATCGAGGCGATTGCCATTCATCACCCCTTCTCTGTTGAGCATATAGCGCGCCACTACCGGCGCACGCAGCGGGTTGCCACTCGTTACTTCCGGGTACACCGCAATCCACGGCTCGCCTGACTTCTGTAATTGCGCGTAATCATCTTCCGTAAGACGCGGCGTATTCCATTTTGGGTTAACCGTCCCGCCCACAATCCACGCTTTGCCGCCCGAGTTGTTTATGGTCTGGCAAAAAAAATGCAGCACTTGTATCCCGGCAGACGCCTCCGAGTAATCGGGTGCCACAATCAGATAGGGGTACTGAGCGAGGTTATTCATCGATATTCCTTGAACGTTTGCCAGGCCCGCCGGCCTGGCAGAGAAAATTATGCTTTCGGTAACCAGCCCTGCTGCCAGTCATCCAGACCTGCGCCGCGCAAATACCAGTTATTCAGCACCGCTTCACGCAGCGCATCACCCTGACGATGACGTAAATCGGCATCATTAATATAAGCCTGAACCGCGTTCATCCAGTCTTTGAAGCGGTTTTCCACCAGCGTAACCGGCAGATCGCAACGGTAAGGCACAATATCGGTGGCGATGATCGGCACGCCGCAGGTGCCGATTTCCAGCAGACGCAAGTTACTTTTACATTCGTTGAATTGATTGATTTCCAGCGGCACCAACGCCAGGTCGAGATTGAGACTGGCCAGTTTTTCCGGATACATTTCAAACGGCACGCCAGGGTGGAATTCGCAGCGGACATTGCGCGGCTTCATACCCATAAAGACCCATTCGACTTTCCCTTCCAGCTCTTTAATCAACGGCAATAAGATTTCCAGATCGCCAGCATGAGAACTGCCGCCAGCCCAGCCAACACGCACTTTTTTGCCCGTGCCGCGCTCGCTGAACAGATGTTCCCACTGGTTCGGCGCAAGGCGGTTTTGCGCAATGCGAATGTCGCTATGGAAACGGCTATACGCGTCCGCCAGCGGCGTGGTGGAAACCACCAGCCAGTCGGCGCTGTCGACGACTTTGCGAAAGTTCTTCACCATTTGCTGCGGGAAGTGCTGACGAGAACCATTTTTGATCGGCACATTGAGCAGGTAGTCATCATATTCGAGCACGATTTTGGCGTTACTGGTGCTGCGCAACTGTTGAATAATCTGCGGGAAACGGCTGCCGGTAATCAGCTCTAGCAAAATGACATCCGGCTGCTGCTGCGCGGCTTCCATCACACCAGGAATGGTGTTGGTCAGCCCGCCTTCAATCATTAAATGGCGTTCCAGCGCTTTGAAAGGTTGCATTACGCGGTGGTGCCCACCGCCGACCCAGTTAACATGGTGCGCCAGTACCACCGGCAGCGGGCGTCCCGGCAACGGCTGATGCAAGCGCGCCAGGCTCGCGCTGAGCGTGAACGCCTGCCCTGCTTTTTGCATTAACGGGTGGTATGACGGTTCTGCGAGCAGACCTTGCCGCCACTCTTCACGCAGCGTGGCAAAGTCCGGCAGCAGCGGGCGTTCCTGCACATCGATCTTATTGCCCAGCAGGCGTGTCGCCCCGCCCATATGTTTGACGCGGGCGTACGGTGTCCAGACATTGAGATAACCGTGTTGCTGCGCGCGTAGCCCAAGATCGACATCGGCAAAATAGACCGGATACGTTTCCTGGTTAAAACCGTTGAGGGCGAAAAAGACCTCTTTGCGCACCATCATGCAGGAAGCGCTGACTGCCGCCAGGTTGCGCGGCGTTTTCAGATAGTGCTGAAAGCCGTTGCTTTCGCCATCTGCACCGTCAAAAGCCACGTCCACACCATGCTGCACACCGAGCAAAAAGCCGCCATGCTGAATACGGCCATCCTGATACTCCAGACGCGCGCCAACCAGCCCCACTTCCGGGCGTAACGTTTGCTCCAGCAAGGCCTCAAGCCAGCCGCCATCAATAATTTCACAATCATTATTGAGAAAGACCAGCACCTCGCCGCGCGCCTGTTGCGCCGCCGCATTGTTGATTTCGGCAAAGTTAAACGGCGCGTCGTAGCGCAAAATGCGTACCTGATCGATGCCTGATGCCGCCAGATCATTGAGAAAACGGCAGGCATCCTCTTCCACCGACTGGTTATCGACAATCAACAGCTCATAGTGTTGATAACGCGTTTTCTCCATCAAACTTTCAATGCAGCGTTTAAGCAGCGCAAAGCGATCGCGGGTGGGAATAATGATCGACACCAGCGGCTTTGCGTCCCAGTGGTAGCGCAAGCGTTTGATGTTCGCCGCTAACCCTTCTTCCAGCGAGGCCTGAATGCCAAGCCGTTGCAGGTGGGCCAACAAAATCTCTTCGCACTCACCTACCACCACCGAGTTTTCGCTCCAGCATGACGCTACTTCCGGGCTTTCCACCAGCACCTCAGCAACGCGGCCCAACGCTGGTGTTCCCTGCCCTTCAACAAAGCGCCATAGCAGATCGATCATCGCCGCCTGCGGATATTGGCTATTCAATCCACCGAGCTGGCGGGCAATATCACGCGAAAAAAGCAAAACGCGGCCGACATACGGCACACCGCGCAGCAGGTCAATGTTTACATCCGGGCGCAGCGTCAGTAGCGGTTCGCCATTTTCCGCGCGCGTCATTTCATCGCAGTAAAACAACCAGGCATTTTGTTGTTGCATCCGTTGCTCGGCAAAGCGTAACAACGCATCGTCTCGCAACGTAAAACCGGCGGGGATCAATAACAGCGTATCGGCATCACGCGTACTTAGCAGCGCATTTACTGCCGCAGGCCAGGCGTTATCATCAGCAATGACATCAATGCTGGCGGCAGCCAGCGACTGACTTTCAACTGAGGTTCTCGTTTGCGTGCTGCGGTCGTTATCGCCAAGGATAATCACGCCGATACTGGCTTTGTCCGGGTTTGCACCGGCGAAAGAGCGCAGCGCTTCCCGCCGTGCATCGCTAATCTGGCGATCCTCCAGCCAGCGGCTGAAGGAGTACTCGTTGGTCTGCTGTTGCGCCAGCACGGCTTTACTGTGGAAGTTCAGCGTATAACGCGCTTTGTCATCCAACTGGCGTTTTTTTTCCGCCAAAGGCAGCGTAAAAATCGCCTCCAGCGCAGTATCCAGTGTCCATTTACTGACGAAAGTCGCGCGCTGCGCCAGTGCCCACTCGCGCGCACTGGCATAACCACTTTGCAGCAGTTCTACCCATTCATTGGCGTCCGGGCAGTTGTGCAACGTAAGTGCGCAGAAATGATCGGCTTCATGACGCGCCAGGTTATCGGCATTCAGATACCCTTCAACGTAACCTTCGTTAACCAGGAACAGCGGGATCCCAAGCGTTAGCGCTTTCGCCACGCTTTCGTCATTCCCGATGATCACGTCATACTGTTCCAGCCACGCCGGTTCGAGGCGTTGCACCTGCTGGCTCAGATCGAACCACTCAATCTGGATGCCTGCCTCCCTCGCCTGCTGTTGGACTTCATACATTTCCGCCGACATTTTGCCCGCCATATAAAGTACGCGAGACAAGGTTTGCGCGTCGCGCGTGCGGGTAAATGCGCCAAAGCTGGCCGGTACTGACCACGGCAAATGTTTGAGCTGCGCACTCTCCACTCCGGTCTGTAACAGGATGGCTGACGTGCGCGGGGAGAGATCCAGCGTCAGCGCGGCAAACTGGTTTTCCAGCGCCACGCCCCACGGTAGGTAGAGATCGTTGTAGTCACTGAAATGGCGGAAAACCATCGCGCCGTCCAGTTTTCCGGCTTCGATGGCATCGAGTAACTTTTCGCTAAAGAAACCGCGGTAAATCCAGATGATGTTGTAATAGGTTTCCAGCGCGCCCTGCTTTTCAGTGATGACAGTAAAACGCCCTGTCGCGCTCAGGCGTGCTATTTCACTCGTTAATTTCTGCCCGGCGGTTGAGCTAATAACATCCACGCGCCAGCCTTTGGCCAGCAAGGCGTCTGCAATGTCGAGAAGTTCGGAGGTATGGGGGGTAAAAGCGTCAAATTGATCAACGCTAATTAGTATGCTTTGCATCTGTCATCCTCATATCACCGGGTAAACCACCGGGGTGATAGCAAAAGGCGTTCCTGTCGTTATGCAATATTCTGGAGGACGGAAGAAAGATCGAGAGGCAAAACAGCTAACAGAAAAGGCGTTATATCTGGCGATTGCACATAAAAAAAGGCATCCGAAGATGCCTTTTTTAAAGGGTTGCGAATTAACGCAGCAGGGACAGCATGGTCTGCGGAACCTGGTTGGCCTGGGCCAGTACGGAAGAACCAGCCTGCTGCAGGATCTGCGCGCGGGACATGTTCGACACTTCAGTT
>NZ_SJOP01000089.1 GCF_004331415.1 Kosakonia quasisacchari | reverse complement strand
CGTCAGCGGTACCGCGTACTCTTTCCACATAGCCGAACGGTGCATTACGCCCCACCAGCGGTGGGCAGCGGAATTGCTTAGCTGGCCGATATCGGTTTAAACTGTTCATGCGTAGGTATCTCCACAACGATCGACACGCCACGACGCCAGAGGCTGCAACCTGCTGGCGTCACTTCTTTTTGCGGCTGAATAATTCGATGATGGCCGCGACTTCTTCTTCACGCGCAGCCATATGACGGCGGTGATATTCGTGGATAAGTTCTGCTTCATGCTGTTCAATCACCCCATCTTCGAGCGCTTGTTGGATAATCTGATCAACCTGCCCGCGTGCTGCGGCGGTGCGCATTGCCCTGCT
>NZ_SJOP01000088.1 GCF_004331415.1 Kosakonia quasisacchari | reverse complement strand
TATCCCTCCATTGAAAAACAGATTGCCGGGCAGATGATCCGCCAGCGCGAAGGGCAGACCAGCGAGTCCGGCTTTACCGCATCTTACGGCGCGCCTTACGAGGCGCGAAAATCCCTCCTCGCTTATGGCCTTTCGGCGGCTGGCATTCACGATCCGGCCAGCCTGTCCGATGGCGGGCACACCCAGATGCAGCAGACAACAGCCCTGCTGGATAACGTCCGCGGGCAGTATGCCGCCTCCCCGCAGGCGCACTATGACGCGCAGGGCAACACGCGCACGCCCTCCCTGCTGGTGGCGGCGGCGCGGGATTTTTTCGACCAGCAGATTAATACCGGTGCGCAGTACAAAACCAACACTCACGACGATGTTCCCGGCCTC
>NZ_SJOP01000087.1 GCF_004331415.1 Kosakonia quasisacchari | reverse complement strand
ACTTCGCAGCACACACAGAATGTGTACTCTGAAGTTTTCTTGTGCCGAACAGTAAAGATGGTGGAGCTATGCGGGATCGAACCGCAGACCTCCTGCGTGCAAAGCAGGCGCTCTCCCAGCTGAGCTATAGCCCCATCGTAGTTAAATCCCGTTACCTTGAATTCGTTACCGGACGCGGCGTGTTGAAGCGAAGCATACTGAAGTATGTGAGCGTTAACACAGCAAACCACGGGAGCGAATTTGGTAGGCCTGAGTGGACTTGAACCACCGACCTCACCCTTATCAGGGGTGCGCTCTAACCACCTGAGCTACAAGCCTGCAGAGATTTTTACTGCTCGTTATTTCATCAGACAATCTGTGTGGACACTGCAGAGGCAGGTTCTTT
>NZ_SJOP01000086.1 GCF_004331415.1 Kosakonia quasisacchari | reverse complement strand
ACCGGCAGCGTGAAGAGGGTGTAATTCACTTCGTTGCGCCAGTAACCGCCGTTATCGCCGGAGATGTACTGCTCTTTGAAACCACGCACCGAGCTTTCACCACCAAGCGTCAGGCGCTCGCTGCCGTAGAGCCGGTCCGGCGACCACTGCCCGTACAGGCTGGTCAGCCACAGCAGGTCATTCGTAAGCGGGCGCTGAAAACTGGCGCTGAGGCTCCCCTTGCGGAACTGCGCGCGCGGCACATCGCCGGTTTTGCCTTCATCGGTTTCGGCGTTAAACCACGGCATGCCGTGGCTGTAAGTCGGGTTAAAGGTCGCCACGCCGCCCAGTAGTTTCTGTGTGTGGCTGATGCCAAGCTGCAGGCTGGAGAGGTTGCGCGTGCTGCTGACCAGCGGGGCGTCG
>NZ_SJOP01000085.1 GCF_004331415.1 Kosakonia quasisacchari | reverse complement strand
CTGGAGGGCGTGCGCTGGGAGTACGACGGTTTCGGGCGCATGACCGAACGCCACGACAGTCATCGCGGCACGGTGCAGCGCTTCAGTTATGACGATGAACACCGCATCAGCCAGGTAATTATTGAAGGCGACGCGGAGTTCACCCGGGCCGAATACCGCTATGACGCGCTCGGTCGCCGCACGGAAAAACAGGTGTGGCGACGGCATACCCGCAACGCGGAACGCACGCAGTACGCATGGTCGGGTTTGCAGATGGTCGGCGAGTGCAGCGACAGCAACCCGGACGCCGCCGTGCAGTATATCTATACGGAAAACAGCTACGAACCGCTGGCCCGCGTCGACAGCCGCGGCGGGCATGCGGAGGTTTACTGGTATCACACGGAGCTGAACGGTCTGCCGGAAAAAGTGACCGACAGCAGCGGCGATAT
>NZ_SJOP01000084.1 GCF_004331415.1 Kosakonia quasisacchari | reverse complement strand
ATGCGGTGCAGCAGAACAGCAGCCGGCCTGATTTCACCTCCTTCGATAACGCCACTTACACGAACTACTCCCGCACTTATACCTACGACAACGCCGGTAATCTGACGAAAATTCAGCACAGCGCACCCGCGTCCGGTAATAACTACACCACCAGCATCACCGTCTCCGACCGCAGCAACCGCGCGGTGCTCAGTACGCTCACCGAAAACCCGGTGGATGTGGAGGCGCTGTTCACCGCCGGCGGTCAGCAGAAACAGCTGCTGCCGGGGCAGAATCTGCTGTGGACGGCGCGCCAGGAATTACAGCAGGTCACGCCCGTCACCCGCGACGACTCAGCGGACGACAATGAAAGTTACCGTTACGACGCCAGCAGCCAGCGCATCGCCAAAATCACCTCACAACTGACCGGCAGCACCACGCAGACAAAACGGGTGATTTATCTGCCGGGG
>NZ_SJOP01000083.1 GCF_004331415.1 Kosakonia quasisacchari | reverse complement strand
CTAAGCCAGTTGCGCGATGCGCGCTGCGTGATGCCGGCGCTGAGCGCGGTTTTGATGTCGCCGTTGCGGAACACCACGCGCGAGAGGTTCAGGCGGTGGGTTTTCGTGTCCCCGGTGGAAACCCACGGAAACCCCTGGTTGAGGATGGTGGTGCGGTAGTTGCTCCAGGCGTAGCTGTAATCCAGCAGGCTGTAGCCGTACGGAATACTGAGCCCGGCCTGAAAACTCTGCGCGTCATACCCGGTGGCGAAATCGCTGCTGCGTCCACCGCTGACAAACCACTTATCCGCCAGTCCCAGTAAATTGTTGCCGGTCAGTGAACCGTTCAGCTGATTTTCACCGGTGCTTTTCTGCCCGCTGTTATCCATAGACACAGAGGCACTTAACGGAAATTCCGGCGTGGCGGTTAAATTCACGGTGGAATAACCAGGTTCGCTGTCCGGCACTATTTCAATCTGCACCGGCTCACTGCGCAGACGGTTAATCTGCTCCATGCCCTGCTCT
>NZ_SJOP01000082.1 GCF_004331415.1 Kosakonia quasisacchari | reverse complement strand
TTAAGCCAGTTGCGCGATGCGCGCTGCGTGATGCCGGCGCTGAGCGCGGTTTTGATATCGCCGTTGCGGAAAATAACGCGCGAGAGGCTCAGGCGGTGGGTTTTCGTGTCCCCGGTGGAAACCCACGGAAACCCCTGGTTGAGGATGGTGGTGCGGTAGTTGCTCCAGGCGTAGCTGTAATCCAGCAGGCTGTAACCATACGGAATACTGAGGCCGGCCTGAAAACTCTGCGCGTCATACCCGGTGGCGAAATCGCTGCTGCGCCCGCCGCTGACAAACCATTTATCCGCCAGTCCCAGTAAATTGTTGCCGGTCAGTGAGCCGTTCAGCTGATTTTCACCGGTGCTTTTCTGCCCGCTGTTATCCAGCGACACAGAGGCACTTAACGGAAATTCCGGCGTGGCGGTTAAATTCACGGTGGAATAACCGGGTTCGCTATCCGGCACTATTTCAATCTGTACCGGCTGACTGCGCAGACGGTTAATCTGCTCCATGCCCTGCTCA
>NZ_SJOP01000081.1 GCF_004331415.1 Kosakonia quasisacchari | reverse complement strand
CCAGTGCAGAATGGGGACGTCTCTGATTATAGTGTATGCGCCAGGTCTCGATTTTGCACCGTGCATCCTCCAGAGACATGAACCAGTTCTCGTTCAGGCACTCCTGGCGCAGCCTGCCGTTGAACGACTCCACCGTGGCATTGTCCGTCGGTGTTCCCGGCCGGGAAAAGTCTATACGGATCCCCCGTTCATACACCCACTTGTCCAGCATTTTCCCTGCAAATTCAGAGTCGTTATCGGTTTTCAGCAACTGTGGTAAGGGACGTCCGAGCGCAATGGTGTTCAGCATCTCTGCGACCTCCGTTGAGCGCAGATTCTGGCCCACGCAGATCCCCAGACATTCGCGTGTGAACAAATCGATAACCGTCAGCAGACGCAGCCGGCGGCCGTCAAACAGCGCATCGGAGACAAAATCCATGCCCCAGACATGGTTCGGATACAGCCCCTGAGGCTGTGGCTGTCGCCGCTGTGCCGATTTATTGCGATGGGGACGTTTGAGACGCAGGGACAGGCCCTGCTCGCTGTAG
>NZ_SJOP01000080.1 GCF_004331415.1 Kosakonia quasisacchari | reverse complement strand
GGCGTGGGGGTGAACCTCGGCAATCTGGCGGCGCGCCAGGGCGATATCACGCTTGATGCGAACGGCAAAATGGTGGTGAAAGAGAGCATTGCCAGCGGCTCGCTGACGGCGAAGGGCGACGGCGTGACGCTCACCGGCAGCCATAAAGCGGGTGGTGATATCGCGGTTAACAGCACGCAGGATGTGGCGCTGAACAACGCCACGCTGGCGGCGGACGGCAAACTGACGCTGGCTGCGACGGGGAATACCACGCTGACTGCCAGCAAAATCGCTGCCGGGCAGACGGCGCTCAGCGCAAAACAGATTAACGGTGATGCGGCCAGCCAGCTCAGTGCGGCGGGTAACGCCACCCTGGATGCGCAGGATATCAGCTGGCAGGGCGAACTGACGTCCGGCGGCAACAGCCGGATAACGGCGGATAAGCTGGATAATGCCGGCACGATAACGGCGAAAGGGCAACTGACGGCCACCACAGGCAACCTGAACAACAGCGGCACCCTGCAGGGACAGGCGCTGGAGATTAACAGCCAGACGGCG